>DASUDU010000234.1:0-3748 GCA_036275435.1 Usitatibacteraceae bacterium
ATGCGTCGGCACGATGGCCCGGGTGCGTGGCGAGATGGCGGCATCGACCTGGTCGAGCAGCAGGTTGCGCGTGACCAGGTCGCAATCGACGAAAACGGCCGTTGCGCCGGCCCGCTCGATCATGTTGCCGACCGAAAAGAAGGTCATCGCCGACGTGATCACCTCGTCCCCCGGCTGGACGCCGATGATGTGAAAGGCGACTTCCATCGCCGCGGTGGCGGAGGTAAAGGTGCGCGCCGGGCGGCCGCCGTGATAGGCCGACAGCGCCGCCTCGAATTCGGCCACGCGCGGCCCGCTGGTTATCCAGTGGCTGAGCAGCGTGTCCTTGACCGCCTCGGCCATTTCCTCCGTGATCACCGGGCCGGCGAACTTGAGGAAGCGCGGCACGGCGCTCATGAACGCGCCACCAGCCACACACCGACGACGATAAAGCCGATGCCGATCAGCTTCTGCACGGCCAGCGATTCGCCGAACAGCCACCACGCGGCGAAGGCATTGACGATGTAGCCGATCGACAGCATTGGATAGGCAATCGACACGGGCACCCGCGAAAGCGCCATGATCCACACCACCACGCTCACCACGTAGCAGGCGAGGCCGCCGAGGATGTGCGGCTGCAGCGCCAGCTGGCTGCCGACCGGCCAGGCATTGGCCAGCGTGAATTCGAAATGGCCGATGCGCGTGGTGCCGGCCTTGAGCAGCAACTGCGCGGCGGCGTTGAGCAGAACGCCGGCAAGGACCAGCGAGAAACTGACGGCGTTCACGGGGTGGGGATTTTTTTCAGCGCGAGGCGCCGCGGGTCCTGATGGATGATCTCGAAGGCGAGGCCGAGCGCACGCATTTCCTCGAGCCGATAGGGCTGGATTATAGCGATGGCCGGCCCCGGCGCGTTCCACAGCGCCGGAAGTTCGGCCAGTTTCGCCACCGAGAGGCCAGGTTCCGCGTTCTGGCCCAGTTCAAATTCGTCGACGTATTCCACCAGCGTGACGGTGCGCTTGAGATAGAACGGCAGCGACTGTTCGTAGTGCTTGACCGCATACAGGCGCGTGCCGTCGCCGAGGTGGCCGGTGATGCTCGCGGCCAGCGCCCGGGCCGACTGCAGCGGCGAGATCTGCTCGTAGCCGCGCTCGATCGATTCGACCCCGACCATGGTGCCCAGCGCAATCACCAGGACGCCCGGCCATTTGCGCCCCATGCGCAGCAACACAAAACAGGCCAGTCCGGCGACGGCAATAGCCAGCGCGGCAAACACCACCCAGTCGCTCATCGACTGGTAGAGCACCTGGGTCGAGGCCTCGCGGGCGCGCCGTGCCGGTTCATGCCATGCCCACCATGCCCCGGCCAGCGCAACCGGCACCACCGGCAAGATAAGCCAGGCCAGCCGTGGCGCCGCGACTTGCCGGACATAGACCGCGATGACCAGCGCCAGGACCGGAAACATCGGCAGGATGTAGGCCGGCAGTTTCGAGCCCGAAGCTGAGAAAAACGCGAGGATGAAGGCGCAGAACAGCAGGATGAAGGTCAGCGGCGCAAACGAGTGGTCGTCGCCGGTCAACGCCGGTGCCCGGCGCCAGCCGCCCCAGGCCGCCGGCAGCAGCGCCAGTGCCCAAGGCAGGAAACCGGCGAACAGGATCGGCAGGAAGAACCACGCCGGTTCGGTGCGCCGGTGGGTTGTGGTCAGAAAACGCTCGAAGTGCTCGTGAATGAAAAAGAAGCGCGCGAATTCGGCGTTGGCCAGCGACACGGCGACAAACCACGGCGCCGCGAGCAACAGGAACAGCGCCGCGCCGCGCAGCCATTCGAGGCGTTTCAGCAGCGCCCAGTCGCGCTGTACCAGCACGTACAGCCCGACTCCGGCCGCCGGAAAGACGATGCCGATCAGGCCCTTGGACAGGACTGCGCCGGCCGCCCCGGCCCAGGCGACAAGCATCCAGCGACGCGCCTGCGCGGCGGGGCCGTTCATGGCCAGCAGAAAGCCGGCCAGGGACAGCGTCATCCAGAAGGTCAGCCCCATGTCGAGGGTGACGATCTCGTTGAGCGCGGCAAAGTAGGGCGCCGAGAGCAGCACCAGGGCCGCGATCAGGCCGGTTTCCTCGTCGTAGAGGCGCCAGCCCACCAGCGCCATGAGCAGCACGCATCCCAGGCCGCACAAGGCCGTGTAAAGGCGTGCGGTCCATTCGCTTTCGCCGAACAGGCGGAAGGCCAGCGCGGTGGCCCAGTACTGCATGGGCGGCTTTTCGAAATACTTCAGACCATTGAGGCGCGGCGTGACGAAATCGCCGGTTGCGGCCATTTCGCGGGCGATCTCCGAATAGCGGCCTTCATCGGGGTTGGCCAGCTTGCGATCGCCCAGTCCATCGAAGGCGATGAACAGCGCGAGGAACATCAACAACAGCGTCAGGGGACGGCGCAGCAGGTTGGGCACGGAGGATCCGCCAAGTCAAAACCGCGATTCTAGCCGTCGCGGCTAGCTGCCCTTGAGCAGTACCTCGACCGCGCCTTCTCCGCCGTCGGCGGGCGCGGCGTCGCAGAAGGCCAGGACTTCATCACGCCGCGTCAGCGCGCGGCGGATGGTGTTGCGCAACACCGCGATCGGATGGGGCGAGCGGTTGCCGCGGCCGTGGATGATGCGCACGCAGCGCAGGCCCTGATGGCGCGCATGGCCGAGGAAGCGCGCCATCTCGATCTTTGCCGCGGCACCGGTCAGGCCGTGCAGGTCAATGCTGGCCTGGCAGACCCAGTGGCGGTGCCGCAGCTTTCTCAAGACCTCGGCAGGCAGACCCGGCCGCAGGAAATGAATCAGGTCGCCGCTGTCGATGCCGGCGTCCCACGCCTCCGGCCCCTGCAGGGAATCGCGCGCGACCGCGGCTTCGTCGGCTGCCCGCTGCCGGGCCAGCGGCTTCGGCCGCGGCGGCGCGAGGTTGGCGCGCGGCGGGGCGGCGATCGGCCGCACGCCCTCGACCTGCATCTCGGCGCGGAACTCGTCGCATTCTGCTGCTGGGGGCGCTGGCGGGATTTTCGGCATCGATCTGGGGCTCAATCGGAAAACTCATTGTCCGGCGCGGCATTTGCGGCAAAACCGCCTTGAAAGGCGCGCCAGTGCTTGAGTTTGGTTATCGGACACTTCTAAAAACCGTAGCGAGCGGGCGAAGTTCGCGTCGAGGAGCGGACACGTACCCAGTGTACGGCGAGCACCGCAGGCGCGAAATTCGCCCGCGCAGTAGGTATTTTGAAGTGCCCTATCGGCACGCCGGTACGCTGGCATGGTCGCGAACCGGTGCTCCAACAGGGACAGGACTTCCTGCAAGTGGTTCCGGTTGAAAGGCGCCGGGCAGCAAAGCGATTGCGCGGCCGGCCCATTTTGGATGCCGGCGCCGCAACGCCCTGCCGGATGCGATCGTGGCTAGAGCAGCGCGAGGACTTCCTCGGCATGGTTTCGGGTTTGCGGGTTGTCGAGGATGTGCAGGATCCTGCCGTCCTTACCGATGATGAAGGTCACCCGGTCGGCCATCCCGGCGAGCGCCTTCGCCGCCTTGAACAGGCCGCCGCCGCCCAGCGTCCCGTACGCCTTGCCCACCGCCTGGTCGGTGTCGGCGAGCAGCGGGAAGTTGAGCTTGTACTTGGCGCTGAATTTCTGGTGCGAGGCCGAATCCTGCGTCGAGACGCCGAGGATCGCCGCGCCTTTTTTCGCGATGTCCTTGTTGGCATCGCGCAGCGAACACGCCTGCGCCGTGCAGCCGGGCGTGTC
>DASUDU010000235.1:0-2170 GCA_036275435.1 Usitatibacteraceae bacterium
CCGCCGAAGTAGGCGATCTTGACCAGGTGGCCGAACGCCTGTGTGATCGCCTTGGTGGCAACAACCCCGCGCCGGTCCATGCCGGAACGGACGAAGAACACATCGAGCAGCGGGCCGGCCACGCCGGCCATCAATTGCACCGCGGTGCAGATGAAGCCGCAGGCGGACGGATGACCGCGACGGTCGACGTTCAGGTGCCAGCCCGCCGGCAGCATCCGTGCCGCAAACGGGGTCAGGCCGAGCAGGATGTACGCGACCGGCTTGCTGACCACCACCTGCAGCACAGCAAACAGTGTGAGCGCGGCCAGCGCACCGACTGCGTAGCCGCGAAACACGCGGCCATCGACATGACCGCGCCAAAGCCATGCGCGCCAGCCGTTTGCCGCCATCTGCGTGATGCCGTGCAGCATCATCGCCGCCGGCAGCGGCAGAAGGGCCAGCAACACTGCCATCAGGATCATGCCTCCGGCCATGCCAAGAATGCCCGAGATGAACGAGGTGATCAGTACCGTTGCGGCGATGACGGTAAAGACAGCGAGGGTGTTCATCGCAAACCATTGCCGACGTCCGGCGCAATGCCGACGGCTCGGACGCAAGCGGCAGGCACGCAGCCGTGCCGGTGGCGTGCGCGATCACGCACTCCGGCGATTCGCGACGCGGCGGCACCAATGCGGCACGGCCACGCGCCTGCACGATTGCGCCGCACTACTTCGCGATGCGTGTCGCCAGGGCCACATTGCACAGCTCAATGTGGCCGGCCGCGACCTTGTACCAATCGCCGCCGCGATTGCGCAGCGCCTCCACCAGCAAGGCAAACAGCGGCGTGTCGGTGCGGATCACCTCCACGGGCACGCGCTCGGCCGGCGGCAGGTCGGCGGCGCGGCGCAAGGCCTTGATCGGCACACGCTGCTGCGCAGTTTCGTAAAAGCCGAGCGGTCCGCTGCCGCGCGGCAGCGCCGACAACAGCGGCATGCCTTGAACCACCCTGCCGAGCAAGGTGACGTTGCGATCGAGGTGGCGCGGCGCGTGGCCGGTGACCACGTACAGTTCGGCGCCCGAACCGGAATCGGCCGCATTGTCGCGGCCGGCGCCGACCATGCCGTAGCAGTGTGCAAGCCACGCTTCGTTTTTCGCCGGATCGCGCGCGACGGGGAATCCGTTGCTGAAACCGACTTCGCGGGCATAACCGTCGACGTCGGGAAGGCGCGTGAACGGCGGCATGTCACCCGGCGCTGCGAAGGCGCGCGAAAACTCCGGCGCCAGCTTCGCCTTGGCACCTTTCATGGGCCGCGGATTCTTCTCGTCCGGATCCCCCCACTGCACGACGTAGTTGTCCTGGCTGCGCACGATGGCCAAGCCATCGAAGTACTTTTCCGCGACCAGGGCGCGCAGGTTGGCCGCGTGCCGCGGTGCGTGCTGCGGCGACACTTCGAAGATCACGCGGCCTTGCGGCAGATCCAGGTAGTAGGTGTGCTCGGGATCGACCGGACGCCAGTCCGCGTTCGTCGCCGTGGCCAGAATTTCCGTGTAGCTTCGCGCCTTGCCTTGGGCCGACGCCACCGCGTGCGGCCCTACAGCCAGCACAAGACTTAGCAGAAGGGAACCAGCTTTCATGGCGCTTCCTTTGCGTTCAACGGCATGATCCTCTCCGGTCCGCCGTACACCCACATTCGATCCCTCAGGCGCGACTAAGCCCGCATGCCGCGCCAAGCTGCCCGTCGCTCAACGCGGGGCGGACAACGTCGTCGACAACTTGAGCGGCAGCGGTTCTGCCGTCTCGACCGCAGCCGATCCGGGCGCTGCCGCGCGAACCGACGCCGACGGCACGGTCACCGCGACCGCTTGAGTTGGCGCCTCGCGCTGCCCGACCCAGAATCCGCCCACGGCTGCGGCGGCAACCGCGGCCACGGCGATCCAACCGGATCGCGCCGCTTTGCGCTCAGTGCGGGCGCCCGCCAGGGGCGCGCGAGCCGACATCGGCGCAGCACTTTCGGCGACCGCGGGCATTGCCGCGGCCGCATCGGCACGCGCCTCGGCCGCAATGCGTTCGAGTTCACGCTGCGCCAGTTCGCGCTCGGCCTGCAGGCGCCGTTTCCCGGCAGCGCGGGCCTCGGCCTCGGCGGCCTCGCGGGCGAGCACGGCATCGTGCGCCAGCGCCTCGGCAGCGATG
>DASUDU010000236.1:0-3016 GCA_036275435.1 Usitatibacteraceae bacterium
CTCGCTGTCGGCGGCGAAGGTCACGTAGACGCCCCAGCGCAGGTCGCGAAACACCGGCCGGCCGTCGCGCTCGAGCGAGGAAATCACCTCGACCTGGCCGCGATGGTGCAGCCGGCCGCCCTCGCTTTTCGGCCTGAGCACACGCGCCAGGTCATCGACGCCGCAAGGCGGGAACTCGAGGCCCTGCGGCGCCGGGGTGAGTCCCGTGGCGTTGGCCACCGCGGCCATCTCGATGGCGCTCTTGGTACCGTCGAGGAAGGCATTGAACATCTGCGCATTGAAATCGCCGCCGGCCACGGTTTCCTCCGAAAAGCCGTAATGGCCCCACACCGTTTCCGGTGTCGAGGCATGGTATGCGGGCAGGTACTTGGTGCCCTTGCCAGCCGCCACCACCTCGAAACCGGCGGCGCGCGCCCAGTCAACCATCTCGCAGATCAGCGCCGGCTGATCGCCGTAGGCCAGCGAATAGACAATGCCGGCTTCGGCCGCGCGTTGCGCCAGGTACGGCCCGGCCAGCGCGTCGGCTTCGACATTGACCATGACGATGTGCTTCTTGTGTTCGCAGCAGGCCAGCACGTGGCGGATGCCTGCGGCCGGGCTGCCAGTGGCGTCGATGATCACCTCGATCTGGCGATTGCGGATCAGCGCCATCGCGTCGTCGGTGATGTAGGTGGTGCCGCTCTTGATCGCCTGCGCGAATCCGGACGCGGTGAACTGTTCCGGATCCCAGCCCACGCGCAACAACGATTCCTGCGCGCGTGCCGGGTCGAGATCGGCGATGCCAAGCAGGTGGATACCCGGCGTGCGCGGCACCTGCGACAGGTACATCGAGCCGAACTTGCCCGCACCGATCAGGCCGACGCGTACCGGGTGGCCCTTGTCGACGCGTTGTTGCAACAGCCGGTACAGGTTCATGATTTCTCCTCGAGCACGCGCAGCAGGTTGCAGGTATCCATGCGGCCCCAGCCGTGCCCCATCAGTTTTTCCAGTTGCGCATGCACCAGTTGCACGGCGGGCATGTCGAGCTCCTGTGCCTTGGCCATCGCCGCGACCAGTCCGAGGTCCTTGTGGTGCAATCGAGCCTCGATGCCGGCGGCGAAATCGCGGTTGGCCATCTTCGGACCCATCAGGCCGAGCATCTTCGAACCGGCAAAGCCGCTCATCAGCGCCTCGACCACCTTGTTGCCGTCGACACCGTTGGCGCGCGCGAACAGCATGGCCTCGGCAATGCCTTCAATGGCAACCACCTGCGCGATCTGGTTGCACGCCTTGGTAACCTGGCCGCAGCCGACCTGCCCCATGTGAAAGATGTTGGTGCCCAGCTTTTCGAGCAGCGGCCGGGCGCGCGCGAGGACATCCTCGCGGCCGCCGACCAGGATGGTGAGCGTTCCCGCCTCGGCCGCGCGCGTGCCGCCGGAGACGGGGCAGTCGAGGTATTCAATCCCTTTGTTTTCCAGTTCGCGGGCAAAGCGCCGTGTCTCACGCACATCGATGGTCGAAAAATCGCAGACCGTCGCGCCGGCCCTGGCGACGTGGATCGCGCCGTTCTCGCCAAGCAGCACCTCGCCCACATCGGACGTGGCGGTGACGTTGGTCATGATGAAATCGGCATCGCGCGCCGCATCGGCCGGCGAATTGGCCGCGCGCGCGCCCAGTTCCACGAACGGCTGCATCGCCTCGGCGCGCCGCGCGTACACCGTCAGCGCGTGCCCGGCGGCGATCAGGTGGCGCACCATGGCGCCGCCCATGTTGCCCAGGCCGATGAATCCGATACTTGAAGGCATGACGCGTCCGCGAAAACCGAGAGCGCCCATTCTAACTGCCGGGCACGTGCCTCCGTGGTGGGCGGTGGCAACGACCGCAAAACTCAAGCACTGGTGCGGTGTTCAGGCCGAAAATGCCCGGAAGCCCGCGCCGGTATTGGAGATTTGATTTCGGGACGACGCACCGGTGGCTGCGTGCACGTGAATGTGGCGCACCGGATTCATTCCAGGCCCGAAGTTCGCCGACGTCAGATTGGGCCCCGGCCCAAGGCCGGGGAAGGGCAACGGCCGCAAACCGCGCGATGACCTGACGATCGGAACGTCGCGCTGCGCGTTGCACGCGTCCGCGAAGCGTTGCTTCGCTAGTGCGGCCCCATCCCGCACGAGCCCGGCCCGCCAGGGTTGCCGCAGGTCTGGCACGCGGCGGGCAGGTCGGCCATCGACGAGCCGCCGCCGGAGGTCACCGCGGCGAAGGTCGAGAGCTTCTTGCTCAGGTGCGTGCCGCCGCAGTGCGGGCAGGCCAGCGCCGGATCGGAGGCGCGCACGAGTTTCTCGAAGTCCTTCTTGCAATCGCTGCACTGGTATTCGTAGATGGGCATGATGGCGTTACCGGTGAGTCGTGGATGCGAAATTATAGGGCGCTCAGTCGGCGGCGTCGCCCGGCGCGTTTGACCTTGCGCAAATAAAAAGCCCGCTGGACGCGGGCTTTTTGCGGTTCGTGCGGCGGGTTTCACGCCTTGCCGGGCCAGGTCGATTTTCCGGCCGGCTTGCTGTAGGTCTTGCCGCCGGGCTTCTTGCCGAAGCTGCCCCAGCCGCCTCCGGGCTTGCCACCCTTGCCGGCGAACTTGCGACCGGCGCCGGGACGCGCCGCTGCAGGGCGATCGAACACCTTCTGCTTTGGCTCCAGCCCGGGAATGGTCGCCACTGGAATCAACTGGGAGGTGAAGCGCTCGATGACCTTTACCTGGAACGATTCGCGCACGTTGGCCAGCGAGATGGCGATGCCGTTCTTGCCGGCACGCCCGGTGCGGCCGATACGGTGCACGTAGTCCTCGGCCTGGCGCGGCAGGTCGTAGTTGATGACGTGCGAGATGCCCTGCACGTCCAGCCCACGCGCCGCCACGTCGGTGGCCACCAGCACGCGCACGCCGCCCTTGCGCATGGCCTGCAGGGTGCGGTTGCGCGCGCCCTGGTTCATGTCGCCGTGCAGCGCGGCCACGGCAAAGCCCTGCTGGTTCAGGTTGCTGGCCAGA
>DASUDU010000237.1:0-6166 GCA_036275435.1 Usitatibacteraceae bacterium
CAGAACTGGTGGCGCTTCGTCGACATCGACCTCGAGGCGAAGAAGCAATTTCTTGGCGAGGACGGCTAGGCAATGGGGCCGCTGATTCGCCTGGCCGGCGCACTGGCGCTGGGCATCGCCGTGGGCGCTGGCAGCACGGCAGCCGCGCAGGCCGGCCCGAAGAAAGTCCTGCGCTATGCCTTCGAGATCGCCGAAACCGGCTTCGATCCGGCGCAAATCTCCGATGGCTACTCGTCGCAGATCATTTCGCTGATCTTCGACACGCCGCTGACCTACGACTACCTGGCGCGGCCGCTGAAGCTGAAACCGAACCTGCTCGAGGCGATGCCCGAGGTGAGCGAAGGCGGTACGGTGTTCACGCTGCGTTTCAGGAAAGGCATCCTGTTTGCCGACGACCCGGCCTTCAACGGCGTGCCGCGCGAAGTCACCGCGGCCGACTTTGCCTATTCGCTCAAGCGCCTCTACGACCCGAAGAACCGGTCGCCCAACCTGTACCTGGTCGACGGCAAGATTGCCGGCGATCAGCAGTTGAAGAAGCGCGAAAAGGAGCTGGGCCGGTTCGATTACGACCTGCCGGTCGAGGGATTGCAGGTGGTGGACCGCTACACGCTGCGCATCCGGCTCAACAATCCGGACTACAACTTCCTGTACCTGCTCGCCTCGACCAACGTGTCGTGCCTGATGGCGCGCGAGGTGATCGAGAAGCACGTCGAAGACACCCAGGCGCACCCGGTCGGCACCGGCCCCTATCGCATCACCTACTGGAAGCGCGGCTCACGGATCATTCTTGAAAGGAATCCGCGATTCCGCGAGGAATTCTGGGCCGCCGAGCCGCCGGCGAATGACCCGGGCGCGCAGGCCATCGCCGCAAAGATGACCGGCAAGCGCCTGCCGCTGATCGACCGCATCGAAATCGCACCGGTCGAGGAAACCCAGCCGCGCTGGCTGGCGTTCCTCAATGCCGAGCACGACTACTTCGACCGCGTTCCCCCGGATTTCACCTACCAGGCGGTTTCGGGAAACAGCATCGTGCCGAACCTGGCCAAGCGCGGCATCCAGCTGGATCGGGTGCCGGGCCTGGAAATCACCTACTCGTATTTCGCGATGGAACATCCCCTGGTCGGCGGCTATACCCCGGACAAGGTGGCGCTGCGCCGCGCCGTGGTGCTGGGCTATAACAACAACGAGGAAATCCAGGTCATCCGCAAGAACCAGGCGATCCCCGCACAAAGCCCGGTTGGACCCGGTGCGATGGGCTACCGCGCGGATTTCCGCACCAGTGCCAACGAATACAACCCGGCCAAGGCGCGAGCCTTGCTCGACCTGTACGGTTACGTGGACAAGGACGGCGACGGCTATCGCGACCTGCCGGACGGCTCGCCGCTGGTGCTGGAAATGAGCTCGACGCCGACGCAACTCGATCGCCAGTACGACGAGGTGTGGCGCAAGAGCATGGAGGCGATCGGCATCCGCATGAACTTCAGGAAGGCACAGTGGCCGGACCTGCTGAAGGATTCGCGCGCCGGCAAGCTGATGATGTGGCGCCTGGCCTGGCTGGCGGGGTACCCGGACGGCGAGGCGTTTTACGTCATGCTCTACGGCCCGAACGGCGGGCAGGCCAACCATTCGCGCTTCAAGGTGGCCGAATTCGACCGCCTGTTTGAAAAGGCGCGAACGGTGCCTCCGGGGCCGGAGCGCGAGTCGATCTATCGAGAAATGAACCGCATCTTCCTGGTCAATGCGCCATGGAAGCTCGGCACCCATCGCATCTACAACGACCTGACCCACCCCTGGGTGATCGGCTACCGGCGCCATCCGGTGCTGCGCACGGTCTGGAAATACGTCGACCTCGATGCCGCACAGCAGCAAGCGGCGCTGGCCCAGTGATGCGGCTGGCTGCGTTGCTTGTCTGCCTGTGCATCGGTTCGGGTGCATCGGCCAAGACCCTGCGCGCGGCCTTTCTCATCGCCGAGACTGCCTTCGACCCGCACGCGGTGTCCGACCTGTACTCGAACGCGATCAACGACGCGATCTTCGATCCGCTGCTCAAGTACGATTACCTGGCGCAACCGGTGCGGCTGATCCCGAACACGGCGGCGGCGATGCCGGAAGTCGGGGACGGAGGCCGCACCTACACGTTTCGCATCCGGCCGGGCATCCATTTCGCCGACGACCCGGTGTTTCGCGGCGTCAAGCGCGAGGTCACGGCGGCCGACTATGCCTACAGCATCAAGCGCCTGTACGACCCGGCGATCCGGTCGCCCTGGCTCTGGTACGTCGAAGGCAAGATCGTCGGCGGCGACGAGGCGATGGAGGCGGCGAAGAAAAACGGGCGATTCGATTACGACGCGCCGCTGGCCGGTCTGGAGGTGCCCGACCGCTACACCTTGCGCATCCGCCTGAAGAACGCGGACTTCAATTTCATCTACGTGCTGGCCACGGTACAGACCGGCGCGGTGGCGCGCGAAGTGGTCGAGCATTACGGCAGCGACATCGGCGCCCATCCGGTCGGCAGCGGTCCGTTCCGGCTGGCCGAATGGAAACGCTCGCACAAGATCGTGCTGACCCGCAACCCGAACTTTCGCGAGGAGCGCTTCGAGGCGAACCCGGCCGCGGGCGATGCCGAGGGCGAGGCGATCGTGCGCGCCCTGCGTGGCAAGCGGCTGCCGATCATCGACCGGGTGGAGGTGTCGATCATCGAGGAATCGCAGCCGCGCTGGCTGGCCTTCCTCAATGGCGAGCTCGACTACGCGAACGTGCCGCTGGAGTTTTCCGGGACTGCGTTTCCCGGTGGAAAACTCGCCCCGTTCCTGGAAAAAAAAGGCATTCGCGGCCAGCGCTTTGTCGAGCCCGACCTGGTCTACACGTTCTTCAACATGGAAGATCCGGTCCTTGGCGGCTACGGCGCCGAGCGCGTCGCGCTGCGCCGCGCCATCTCCCTGGCCTACAATTTCCACGAGGATATCCAGGTGATTCGCCGCGGTTCGGCGGTCAAGGCCGAGTCGCCCATCCCGCCGGGTGTTGCCGGCTACGACAAGGATTTCCGTTCCGCGCAGATGGCCTACGATCCGGCGCGCGCCCGGGCGTTGCTCGACATGGTGGGCTATGTGGATCGCGATGGCGACGGATTCCGCGAAGCGCCGGACGGCAAGCCGCTGGTCATCGAGATGGCTTCGGAGCCGGACAGCACCAGCAAGCAGTTCCAGGAATTGTGGAAGAAGAACCTCGAGGCGATCGGGCTCAGGCTTTCCTTCAGGGTCGCCAAGTGGCCGGAACTGAACAAGCAGGCCAAGGCCGGGCAACTGGCGATGTGGCAGGTCGCCTGGAGCGCGGATTACCCGGATGGCGAGAATTTCCTGCAGAACCTTTATGGCCCGAACACCGGGCAGAGCAACATTGCGCGCTTTCGCCTGAAGGCTTTTGACGAGCTGTTCGAGCGGGCCAGCCGCATGCCGCCTTCCGCGGAGCGCGACAAACTGTACGTCCAGATGTGCCGTCTGGTGGCCGCCTACGCGCCGTGGATTCCGCAGACCCACCGCCAGCGCAGCGAAGTCTCGCATCCCTGGGTGGTGGGCTATCGCAAGCATCCGATGTACGCCCAGGTCTGGAAATACGTGGACATCGACGAGGGCCGGCGTGCCGCGGGGGGGCCATGAGCCTGCGACGGGATAACACTGCGTGGAGAAAGTCCTTTACTGGCGAGGCGTTCAGGGCACAAATGCCCGGAGAGGCCCGCCGGATATCGGGTTTTGCCATTCGGTCGAATGAAAATCGCTGTCATTGCCGCGGCTATAATCGCGCTTTCCTTGTGCGGGGTGGCGGGTGGCGCTGAGGCTTTTTCACCGGACGCGTGTCGCGTCCCTGGCTGCGCTGTGCGCGCTGCTGGCCCTGATGCCCCCCGGCGCGCAAGCGGCCATCGAGAAAAAAACGCTTCGCTACGCGATCCGTTCTGCCGAGGCCGGGTTCGACCCCCAGCGCGTCGAGGATCGCTACTCGGTCGGCATCCTCGAAAACCTGTTCGATTCCCTGCTGACCTACGACTGGCTGGCGCGTCCGGTCAAGCTGGTTCCGCAGGTCGTCGAAGCGGTGCCGCAGGCCGAGGAGGACGGCACCCGCTACACCTTTCGCATCCGGCCCGGCATCTACTTCGCCGACGACCCGGTATTCAAGGGCAAGCGCCGCGAGCTGGTCGCGCGCGACATGGAGTACGCCATCAAGCGCTTCCGCGATCCGGCGTTGCGCAGCCCCTATTCGTGGCTGTTCGAAGAGAAAATCGTCGGCCTCGACGAATTTGTCGAGGCGGCGAAGAAGTCGGGCCGCTATGACTACGACGCGCCGGTGTCCGGGGTGCAGGTTCGCGACCGCTACACGATCTCGTTCAAGCTGCGCGAGCCGGACTTCAACTTCATCTACTTTTTTGCCATGCCCAACGTGGTGCCGGTGGCGCGCGAGGTGATCGAGGCCTACGCCGAGGACACCATGGCGCATCCGGTGGGCACCGGGCCGTACGTGCTCAAGGATTGGGTGCGCCGCTCGCGCGTGGTGCTGGAAAAAAACCCGAATTACCGCGGCCACACGCTGGGCACCGACTACGCCGATCCTGCAGATCCGTGGGACCAGGCTGCCATCAGGGCGCTGGCCGGAAAGACCCTGCCGCTGATCGAGCGCGTCGAGTTGTATCCGATCGAGGACGAGCAACCGCGCTACCTCGCCTTCATGAACTACGAGCACGATTTCATCGAGGAAACGCCCTTTGCCTTCGTCAACCAGCTGTACGCCAATGGCCGCCTGTCTCCGCTCGGCACGAAACGCGCGCTGCAGGTGTTCCTTGAAGACCAGATGGAAATTACCTGGGACGGTTTCAACATGGAAGACCCGGTGGTCGGGGGGTATCGGCCGGAGAACATCGCGCTGCGCCGCGCCATGATCCTCGGCCACGACCGTGGGCAGGAGATCGCTGTGGTGCGGCGCGGGCACGCCAGCCCGATCAACAGCCCGGTGCCCACTGGCGTTGTCGGCCACGACGCGGGGTTTCGCGCGCTCGAGCAGGAATACGACCCAGCCCGCGCCCGCGCGCTGCTGGACCTGTACGGCTTCCTCGATCGAGACGGTGACGGCTGGCGCGAGCGCCCGGATGGCCGGCCACTGAAGATCACCTACAAGTACAGGGCGCTCGAGCAGGATGCGCGCAGCATGGCCGAATTGTGGGTCAAGTGCATGGCCGCGATCGGCATCCGCATGGACAGCGAGGCGGTGCAGTTTGTCGACCTGCTCAAGGACCGCAAGGTCGGCAAGTTCCAGGTTTCCGGACTGGCCTGGATCGCCGACTACCCGGACGCGCAGAATTTCCTGCAGTTGCTCTACGGCCCCAACACCGACATCTCCAACGATTCGCGCTTCAAGCTTCCCGAATACGACCGGCTCTATCGCGCGGCGCTGAAACTGCCGGATTCGCCGGAGCGCAATCGCCTGTACCGGGAGATGAACCGGATCGTCATGGCGTACGCGCCGTGGCGCCTGGGCGTGCAGCGCAAGTTCACCCACTTCCTGTACCCGTGGGTCAAGGGCTACAAAAAACACCCGATCCTGTTCACCAGTTTCAAGTATCTTGACATCGACAGCGCCGCCCGGGAGGCGGCGCAGCAATAGGAGTTTCCATGCTGGCCTACGTATTGCGACGACTCTGGCAGATGATCCCCACGCTGGGTGGGGTCATGCTGCTCATCTTTGTGCTCTTCAATTGGGTGGGCGGCGACCCGGCGCTGGTGCTGGCCGGCAAGATCACCAACAAGGAGCAGATCGAGAATATTCGCAAACAGCTCGGCGTCGACCAGCCGGCGCACGTGCAGCTTGGCTACTTTGCCTTCGAGGTCGCCAACGGCTTCAATTGCACCTACAAGAGCTATACGGATCCGGCGCGTGCCAAGGCGCAAGCCGAAGGCAAGCCCGCCGAGTGCCAGGCGGTGCGGTCCTGGGCCACCAACGAGGAAGTTCCGAAAATCCTCGTTTCGCGCATCGGCCCGACGCTGACCATCATGCTGCCGGTGCTGCTCCTGGAAACCGTGATCGGCGTGCTGCTGGCCATCGGCGTGGCCTACGTGCGCGGCACGCTGACCGATCGCATGATCATGATGGTCTGCACGGTGGCGATGTCGATCTCGTTCCT
>DASUDU010000238.1:0-2483 GCA_036275435.1 Usitatibacteraceae bacterium
GCACTGGCCGAATCGGTCGCCGCGGACATCGACCAGCCGTTCATCGATTGGCGCGAGCTGGCCGGCGCGGATGCGCCAAGGAATGTCCTGCTGGCCGAAATCCTCGCGCAGCTGGTTGCCGACCTGGACCGCTTTCAGGCGCAGGGCTTCGCCGCCTTCACAGAACGCTGGGCGGCGCTGAGCGCGTTGCAGGGCCGCGAGGTACTGGTGCACATGGGCGCGGAGCGGCTGGCCGCGACCGTGGTCGGCGTGGCCGCGGACGGCGCGCTGCAGGTCCACTGTGCCGGCACTTTGCGCACCATCGCCAGCGGCGAAGTCAGCGTGCGCGTCGCGCCGGACCGGCGCGCGCCATGAGCCTGCTGGCCATCGACGCGGGCAATACGCGTGTCAAGTGGGCGCGCGACGAGGCCGGGACGTGGGTTGACACCGGGGCGATGGCAACGCGCGCACTGCTGGAGGGCACCGCGCCGCCTGGACCGGGCGGCAACGTCGATGCGCTGATCATCTGCAACGTTGCCGGAGCCGAGGCGGCACGCCGCCTGCTCGACTGGGCCTCGGCATCGGGAGTCCCGGCCCAGCTGGCCGCGTCACGCGCGCGCGCCTGCGGTGTGTTCAACGGCTACCGGGATCCGGCGCAGCTCGGCACCGACCGCTGGGCGGCGCTGATCGGCGCGCACGGCAACCCGCGCTATGGCCGCGGCGCCAAATTGGTGGTGCTGGCCGGCACAGCGCTGACTGTCGATGTGTTGCATGGCGATGGCGTGTTCGCCGGCGGCATCATCGCCCCCGGCCCCGAATTGATGCGTACGGCGCTCAACCGCGGCACGGCGCAGTTGCCGCTGACCGCGGGGGAGCCGGTCGATTTTCCGGCCGGCACCGCGGAGGCCATTGACACCGGCGTGATCGACGCCTGTGCCGGCGCCATCGGCCGCGTCGGCGAGCGCCTTCGCGCGCACAGCGGCGTGTGGCCGTTCGTCGTCGCGTGCGGCGGCGCCGCGGCGGCGATCGTGCGCGCCCTTCCGTTCGAGGCGACGATCAACGACAATCTCGTTTTCGACGGCTTGCGGGCGCTGGCCTGCGCAGGTGATTGAGCGGATGGCGCGTTTCGTTTTCTTGTTGTTGCTGGTGTTCAATGCCGGGCTGGGCGCCTACCTGTATTTCCACGTCACGGCGGCCGCTCCGGGGCTGCCTCCCGAGGTCAATGCCGCCGCGTTCAAGGTCGTTTCGGTGACCGACCCGGCGCGCGCGCAGCAGGAGGCGCTGGCCGCGCGCAAGCTCGCGGCAAGCCTGTCCGGGGCGGCCTGCGTGGAACTGTCGGTCAAGCCGGCCGACGGCGCGCGCGCGCAGCCGCTGTTTGCGGCGATGAACCTGGGCGACCGGCTGTCGATCCGCAACGTCGAGGAGTACTCGCGCTATGCCGTGGCGCTGCCCGCGCAAAAGGACCGCAAGGGCGCCGAGACGGTGCTGGCCAACCTGAAAAAAGCCGGGCTGAAGGACGTGTCGATCCTCGGCGACAACAGCATTTCGCTGGGCGTCTATTCAACAGAGGAGTCGGCGAGGAAAGCCGTCACGGACATGCAGGCCAAGGCGCCCGGACAATTGAAGGACATCCTGGTCACGCCGCGCAATGCCCAGCCGCGCGAGGCGGTGTTCACGGTGCGCGAACCGGACGTGAACATGGTTGCGCGGCTGACGCTGCTGCAGCGCGACTTCGAAGCGAGCACGCTGCGCGCGGTCGCCTGCCCGGCAACTCCGCCGCCGTCGGTCAACGTGCAGGACGCCAAGGCGGACAAGGCAAAACCATAGTGTCACGATTTGCCGATTTCAAAACATGAAACCGCGTCTTTTTCCGCATGGCGGCGTTGCTCGTCGTTGCCGTAGTGCCCGCTACGGCGCCTCCTCGCGCCTTGCCATGCGAAAAAATCCATCGGTTTCATTTTGTTTTGAAATTGGCAAGTCGTGACACTAGATCCGGCGCGGCTTTCCGGACGAAATGGCGCTGCGGGCCGCGCCGGTGCTGGATTTTTCCGATTGGCGCGGGCACGGCCAGTTGCGCCACAATGCCGGTGCATGGAACGCGAATTCGATTACCTGATTCTCGGCGGTGGCTCGGCAGGCTGCGTGCTGGCGGCGCGCTTGTCGGAGGATCCGGCGGTGCGCGTGGCGCTGGTCGAAGCCGGAGGTGACGGCCGCGACTGGGTCATCCGCACGCCGTTTGCCGCCGTGGCGATGCTGCCGACGCGGCTCAACAATTACGCGTACGAAACGGTGCCGCAGCCGGGATTGCAGGGGCGGCGCGGCTACCAGCCGCGCGGACGCTGCCTGGGCGGGTCCTCGGCGATCAACGCGATGGTCTACATCCGTGGCGACCGCTGGGACTACGACCACTGGGCATCGCTGGGCAATCCCGGCTGGTCCTATGACGAGGTGCTGCCGTACTTCAAGCGCGCCGAACACAACGAGCGCATCCGCGATGCCTATCA
>DASUDU010000239.1:0-5453 GCA_036275435.1 Usitatibacteraceae bacterium
GCAAGCAGCAACGCGGAGCAGGCAGCGGCAATCGCGGTCAAACGTGGCAGCGATGTTTGTGGGCCTTGCTTACGGATTCTTCTCATGAGTTCTCCTCCCCAATAGGGCTTGATGAAGTCGCTCCGCAAATTGGTTGCGGAATGGTGGCTCACAGACGCAACAAAGCCGACGCTTGGAACTTTAATGAAAGCGCTTTCATTAGTCAAGTGTCGAATGGAACGGAGTAGTGGTCTGGAGTCCTATTCGGCGGAGCTCTTAGTAACTTATTGTTTTATAGATAGAAAAGATACTGGTGATCAAGTCTGTCGGGTTGTGAAAAGCTTCTGGACCTTCCGGCGAAAGGGGTTAATGGTAGATTTGGAATGATGCAATTTGTGCAAGCGCTTTCAGAAAAAGTTGAGCTAAATCACTGATGTATCTCAGAATTTTGGTTTTCGGTTCTTCCGGGATCAAAATTCACCATCGAGTTCTGTGCTATCTTGCAAGCGCATTCACGAGTAGGGGTATCAGCATGGCCGGGCCAGCAGCTAGTGGCGACGAAAAGACTGCACCGCACATTGCCAGTAGCATCACGGCAGACGTGGTGGCACGCGAGGCAGGAGTTTCGCCCAGCACCGTGTCGCGCGTCCTCAACGGGTCGGCCCGTGTGAGCGAAAGCAGGCGGCGTGCGGTTGAGGCGGCGATCGCCAAGTTGTCCTTTGAGCCCAGTCCGCTAGCCCAAGGGTTGGCGAAAGGCAAGACCAAGACGATCGGCGTGATCACGCAGGCGATTTCGAGCCCGTTTTATGGCGAAGCCCTGCGCGGCATCGAAGACCAGTTGGGCGTGTTGGGCTACATGCCCCTGTTTGCAAGCGGCCACTGGACGAACGAGGACAATATCAGGTGCATTTCGCTGCTGCAGAAGCGACGCGTCGATGGCTTGATCATCCTGACCGGCGGCCTTTCCGACGATGCGGTAATCAAATACTCGCAAAGGACGCCAATTGTCATCACTGGCCACGAGACGGTCAACCGGCGCGTCTTCAGCATCAACTTGGACAACTACGAAGGTGCGCGACTTGCCACGCGCCATCTGATCAGCCTTGGCCATACGCGAATTGCCTGCCTGGCCGGCCCGCTGGACCACTTTGACGCGCGTGAGCGCATCAGGGGTTATCGGGCGGCACTGGCCGAGAAGGAGCTACCGCAGGACCCGAACCTGATCGTGTCGGGCAACTTTTCCGCCGTGGGCGGGATGCTGGCTATGAACCAGTTGCTCGATGCGCGCATCGAATTCACGGCGCTGTTTGCCTGCAATGACCAGTCGGCATACGGGGCGGCGCTGTCGTTGTATCGACACGGATTGCGAATTCCCGATGACATTTCGCTGGTTGGCTTTGACGACTTGTACGACTCCCGCTTCACGTTGCCGCCATTGACCAGCGTAAACATCTCGATCTTCGAGGTCGGGCGGTCTGCGGCATCCGCCATTGTTGACCTTGTCGAGGGGCGTCAGCCGACGGTCAGGGCGACTGCGGCGGAATTGGTCGTGCGCGAGTCCACGACGCGCAACCGGCGCTGATACTTCCGGTCGGCCATCTCAATCAGCCGGTTGAGCGGATGCGGTTGGAACCGCGAATCGGTTTGTGCATGTAGCCGAAGTCCCCAAGCGGCTAATGACCAGCACGCAATTCGGAAGCCGGGAGGCCGCAGGGCGGCTCACGACAGCCACTTGCGTCGGGATTTGAAAGGGCTTTCAGCTTTCGAAATAAGCACGTTTCACCGGCTCCGCCCCATACACCTTTTCCAGTCTGCGCACGATGAAGTGCCCGCGCGCCATGTCCTGAAAATGTCCGATGAACAGCGTGTTGATCAGCGCGCCGGTGGCGGCTCCGAGGATGGGGATGGCCTGCGCGGCGGCCTTCTCGGTCACCACGATGCCGAATCGCCCGCTGATGAGCGAGACCAGCCGTACCAGTGCCGGCGCCCCCGATTTGCTAAAGCCTTTCTCGGCGAGGAACTTCGACGCCTCCGACACCGCGCCCGCCATCGCCGCGCGCGCGGCAAAGTAGCCGGATTCGGCGGCGTTGTCCTTCTTGCTTTTTTCGCTGCCCAGCGCGAACACGGCTAGGCATGCCAGCTTGGTGTCGATGTGCTGGATGTTCTCGCCCTCGCTCTTGGCAATGTCGGCGATGGAGCGCAGCATGATGGTGGTGGAGATTGGTAATTCCACCGATAGTGCCAGCAAACCAAATGCGCCGCCAATGGCGCCGCTGGTGGCGGCGGCAATCTTGTGCAATTTCGGCTGGGCCGCGACCTTGGAGTCTCCCAGCGATTTCACGGCCATGTCGAGCGCCTTCATCATCGCCGACTCGGCTGCTTGATGGATATTCTTCTGCGCCGCCTTCGGCAACATCGCCATGCCGCGCTCGATGGGTGATCCCAGCGCGGAGGACATTTTGGCGGCGAGGCCGGGGTTTTCCAGCAACGCCTTCGCGCGTTTCAGGTCGGCGAGGTCGGATTTGGAGAGGGACATGGGTTTTCCATTCCATTGTCGTCCCCGCGCAGGCGGGGACCTCGAAGTTTGTCGTTTGCTCGTTGAATAATGAAAGGCGAAGTCAGAGGTCCCCGCATACGCGGGGACGACAGGGTATGGAAGCGCTATGCGCTAGCCCCCTCTCCCTCGAGGGGAGAGGGAACGAAGAGTCCCTCCCCCCTCGCGGGGGAGGGGTTGGAGAGAGGGGGATTCCAGAGGCGCACGGAAAACGCAACCATCACGCCGCCTCCCCCAAATACGCCTCGCGCACTTTCGAATCATTGAGCAGCGATTTCGATTCGCCTTCGAGCGTGATCAGGCCGCCATCCATCACATACCCGCGATGGCTGATGGAAAGCGCCAGCCGCGCATTCTGTTCGATCAGCAGTATCGTCACGCCGCGCTGCGAAATATCCTTCACCACCTCAAAAATCTTCTGCACCATGATGGGTGCGAGTCCCATCGAAGGTTCGTCGAGCAGCAGCAGTTTGGGCTTGGCCATCAACGCCCGCGCAATCGCGAGCATCTGCTGCTCGCCCCCGGACAGCGTCCCCGCCGTTTGTTTGGCGCGCTCCTTGAGGCGCGGAAACAGCGCGAACTTTTCTTCGATGTCCGCTGCAGTGCCACCGCGATCGGATCGCGAATATGCCCCCATCGCCAGGTTTTCCTCGATCGTCAGACTGGGAAACACGCCGCGTCCCTCGGGCACCAGGATGAGGCCGCGGCGCGCGATCTCGAACGAGGGCAGCGCCGCGATATCCTTGCCGTCATACAAAACATTGCCGCGCGCGGCGTGATGCAGGCCCGAGATCGCCTTCAGGGTGGTGCTCTTGCCCGCGCCGTTGGCGCCGATCAGCGTGACCAGTTCGCCGGCCTGCACCTCAAGCGAAATGCCCTTGACGGCCTGGATGCCGCCGTAGGCCACGTGCACTTCCTTGAGCGACAGGAGGCTCATGCCGCCGCCTTTGCCGTATCGGTAACGTCGGCGCCCAAGTAGGCCTCGATCACCTTCGGATCGCGCTGCACCTCCTGCGGCAATCCCTCCGCAATCTTCTTGCCGTAGTCGAGAACGGCAATGCGGTCGCACAAACCCATCACCAGCTTCACGTCGTGCTCGATCAGCAGCACCGTGACGCCCTGCGCGCGAACCGCGACGATCAGTTCGCGCAGCGCGAGTTTTTCCGTCGCATTCATGCCGGCGGCAGGCTCGTCTAGCGCCAGCACCTTCGGGTCGGTGGCGAGTGCGCGGGCAATCTCCAGACGGCGCTGTTCGCCGTAGGAAAGATGCCGGGCAAGATCGTTGGCGCGTCGATCCAACCCGACGAACTTCAGCAACTCGTGGGCGCGCCGCTCGATGGCCGCCTCTTCGGCGCGCGTCGCGGCGTTGCGGGTGATCGCGCCCCATACGCCGGCGCGCGTGCGCACGTGGCGGCCGATCATCACGTTCTCGATCGCAGAGAGGTTCGCAAACAGGCGGATGTTCTGAAAGGTGCGCGCGATGCCGAGCCGCGCGATGCGGTCGGGCGTCATGCGCCGCAACGTCGAGCCGCGGAACACGAAATGGCCCTCATCGTGCACATACAGCCCCGTAAGCACGTTGAACATCGTCGTCTTGCCCGCGCCATTCGGGCCGATGAGGCCGAAGATCGAGCCTTCCTCCACCGCAAAGCTCACTTCCGAAAGAGCCACCAACCCGCCGAAGCGCTTGGTGACCTCTCGGACTTCAAGGATCGTGCCCACGCTCAATCCTCCTCGCGCCGCGTCAACTCGCGCTTGCGCACTGCGGAGGGCAGCAGGCCGGCAGGGCGGTAGAGCATCATCACCACCATCGCCAGCCCGAAGATCAGCATGCGCAACACCTCGGCCTCGATGATCGACTTGCCGAACATCGCATGCTGGATCGGATCCACCGTGTAGCGCAGGATCTCGGGCACGAAGGAGAGCAACACCGCGCCAAGCACCACGCCCCAGATGTTGCCCATGCCGCCCAGCACCACCATCGCCAGCACCATGACCGACTCGGTCAGCACGAAGCTCTCCGGGCTGATGAAGCCTTGGATGGCCGAGAACATGCCGCCGGCGATGCCGCCGAACGAGGCGCCCATGGCGAAGGCGAGCAACTTGATCTTCGTGGTGTTGATGCCCATTGCGCGCGCCGCCATTTCGTCCTCGCGGATCGCTTCCCAGGCGCGGCCGATGCGCGAGTTCTGCAGGCGGAAATTGATGACGATCACGACCAGCATCACCGCCAGCAGGAAGAAGTAATACTTGATCGTCCCGCTCAGCGCAAAATCACCGATGCGCGTGGTGTTGCCGAAATCGAGGCCGGCCAGCTTGATCGAATCGATCGTCGAGATGCCCTTCGGGCCATTGGTGATGTTGATCGGCTCGGAGAGGTTGTTCATGAAAATGCGGATGATTTCGCCGAAGCCGAGCGTGACGATGGCCAGGTAATCGCCCCGCAGCTTGAGCGTCGGCGTTCCGAGAAGGATGCCGAACACGCAGGCGACGAACGCGCCGATCGGCAGGATCATCCACCACGGCAGGTGCAGGCCGAAATGCGGTGATGCCAGCAGGGCATACACGTAGGCGCCGACCGCGTAGAACGCGATGTAGCCCAGGTCCAGCAATCCCGCAAAACCAACCACGATGTTCAGACCCAGTGACAGCAGCACGAACAGGATCGCGAAATTGGTGATGCGCACCCAGGCCGTGCCGGCCTGCGCGAGCACGAATGGCAACGCAATCAGCGCGACGGCAATCAGGGCCATGCCGATCCATCTGGCGCGCGGATGCTGCATCAGGGACGGACTCATGCGCGATCTCCCACCCGCTCGCCCAGCAGGCCGGACGGCCGAAACACCAGCACCAGGATCAGTACGATGAACGCATACACATCCTTGTAATTGCTGCCGAACAGGCTGCCGTTGGCATTGGC
>DASUDU010000240.1:0-7921 GCA_036275435.1 Usitatibacteraceae bacterium
GCATCTACCGCGACGAGGGCCTGCCGGCGCTGGAAGGCTGGCTCGGCCAGGCGCTGTTGAACCCGCTCGAATTCGTCGCCCGCGTCATCCCGGACGAGCAGCCGCTGATCGAGGCCGCGCTGCGCGAATTCACCGACAGCGCGCGTTGCGCGCTGGTGCTGACCACCGGCGGCACGGGCCCGGCGCCGCGCGACGTGACCCCCGATGCCACGCTGGCGGTGGCCGAGCGCGTGATGGACGGTTTCGGCGAACGCATGCGGCAGATTTCGCTGCGTTTCGTGCCCACCGCGATCCTGTCGCGCCAGGTCGCGGTGATCCGCGGCTCGACGCTGATCATCAACCTGCCGGGGCAGCCGAAAGCCATCCGCGAAACGCTGGAAGGCCTGAAAGACGCCGAGGGCAGGCCGGTCGAGGCCGGCATCTTCGCCGCGGTGCCGTATTGCATCGACCTGATCGGCGGGCCATACCTGGAGACCCGCGTCGAGATCATCAAGGCGTTCCGCCCGAAATCGGCGATTCGCGCCGTCAAACCCTAGGGCTGGCGCGGCGTTCCGGGCAAAACAGCCCGGCAATCGCCGCCAGTCAACGAGTTTTTCACCCTTGTGCAAGGAACTTCATGGCCACGCTCATCGACCACCTCGAACTCAATACCGGCATCGACCCCAAGGGGACGGTGATCTGGATGCACGGCCTGGGCGCCGACTGCTGGGACTTCGTGCCGATCGTCAAGGAACTCGACCTGCCGCCGGAACTGCCGCTGCGCTTCATCTTCCCGCAGGCGCCGTCGCGGCCGGTGACGATCAACAACGGCTACGTGATGCCGGCCTGGTACGACATCTCGATGGACGACATTGCGAGGAAGCCCGATGAAACCGGCATCCGCGATTCGCAGCGCGCCATCGACGCGCTGATCGATCGCGAGGTCGGCCGCGGCATGAGGAGCGACAAGATCGTCATCGCCGGCTTTTCGCAGGGCGGCGCGATTGCGCTACAGACAGCGCTGCGCTCGAAGCACGAGCTGGCCGGCATCCTGGCGCTGTCCACCTACCTCACGCTCGACCAGTCGCTCGCTGCCGAGCGCAGCGAGGTCAACCGCAACATTCCGATCCTGATGGGCCACGGCACGCAGGACCCGGTGGTGCCGCTGCAACTGGCCGAGCAGTCAAAAGCCGCGCTTGAAGCGCACGGCTATCGCGTCGAATGGCACACCTGGCCGATGCCGCACGCGGTCTGCGCCGAGGAAGTCGAAGCGATCGGCGCCTGGCTGCGCGCGCGCTTCACCTCGCGCATCCTGATCGGCTAGGGGTGCGCACCCGCGGCCGGCTGCGGGTTCAGCCGGCCAGCAACTGCTCGACGCGCTGGCGCGCATCGGGCGTTGCCATCAGCACCAGCACCTCGCCGGCGGCCAGTTCGGTGTCCGGAGGCGGGTTGAAATCCCAGGCCTGGCCGCGGCGCAGGGCCAGCACGATGTGGTCGCGTGCCGGCGGCACGCGCCGGCCCAGCGTCCCGCCGGAAAACCCCGCGCGGATCTGGATTTCCTCGACGCGCATGTGGTTGTCCGAGCGCAGCATTTCGTCGAGGAAGGTCACGACGTGCGGGCGCACCATCGACGAGACGATGCGCATGCCGCCAGTGAAGTCGGGCGAGACGATGGCGTCGGCGCCGACCCGCTCCATCTTCGGCATGTAATTGAGCTCATGGCAGCGCGCCACCACGCGCACGGCCGGGCGCAGCTGCTTGGCGGTCAGCGCGATCACCAGGTTCTTCGCGTCCTCGCCGGTTACCGCGAACACGCCGGCGGCGCGCTCGATACCCGCGCGCAGCAGCATCGCGTCATCGCTCGAGTCGCCGTGCAGCCAGGGGGTTTCCGGGAAACGCTCGCGGAACAGGGCGAGCGCATCGGCGCTGGTGTCGATGGCCATAAACGGCCGCCCGGTGACCGCCAGCTCGTGGGCGATGTTGGAACCGACGCGGCCGACGCCGCACAGGATGTAATGCGCGGACAGTTCATCGATGCGCTGTTTCATACGACGGCTCCTGAAGACCTGGTTGAGTTCGCCCTCGATGATGAACGCGGTCATCACCGAGAGCATGTAGGTGAAGACGGCGATCCCGGCTGTGGTGACCGCCATCAGGAAAATCCGCGCGCCCGGCTTGCCGGTCAGGTCAATGACCTCGCCATAGCCGATGGTCGCGACGCTGATGAACACGAAATAGAAGCAGTCGACCAGCGAGGTCCGGCCCTCGCCGATGACATAGAACCCGGCGGTGCCGACGGCAAAGACCAGCACCAGCAACAACAGCGGCGTGACAAAGCGGCGCAGGACGCGTCGGTACAGCGGGTCGATTTGCTGAAAATCTACCGGCACGTGTTCAACTCCGCCGGCCGTCCGGGCGTGCGCAACCGGTCACGGCGCGGGCGTGGCCAGCGGCTTGCCCTTTTCCACCACATAGGTGGCGATGACCTTGGCGGTGCCGCCATGCGCGCGCGCGTCGTGGACGCGCCCGGCCGGAATGAAATAGCTGTCGCCGGCCTTGAGCAGCTTCGGCGCCTCGCCGTCAATTTCGAGCATCGTGCTGCCTTCGAGCACGTAGCCGGTCTCCGGGCCGAAATGCGTGTGCCGCCCGGTGCTACCGCCGGCCGCGATCTCGGCCATGCCCAATACGACCTCGCGGCCGGTTTCGGCAACCTCGCCGCGCTGCAGGATGGTGCGCTTGATCGCCGGGGCCTGCGCGATCGCCACGGCCGCCACCAGGGCCAGGGTCGCAGCGGCGAGCGTTGTTTTCATCATGGATGGATCTCCTTGCACAGGGGTTGCAGCACGTGCCGCACCGCTTCCGGCAGCGGTACCGGCCGGCGCGTTTCCCGGTCGACGTAGACATGCACGAAATGGCCTTCGGCCGCCGGCTCCGCGCTGTCCTTGCGGAACAGGCCGACCTCGTAGCGCACGCTGGAGTTACCCAGCCGCGCCACGCGCAACCCGGCCTCGACGCGGTCGGGAAAGGCCAGCGGCGTGAAGTAGCGGCAGCCGGTTTCGATGACCAGGCCGATCGCCGGGCTGGCGGCGATGTCGAGCACGCCGCGCGCGATGAGGAATTCGTTGACCACGGTGTCGAACAGCGCATAGTAGACGACGTTGTTCATGTGGCCGTAGGCGTCGTTGTCGGCCCAGCGCGTGGTGATCGGCAGAAAGTGCGGGTAGTCGCGGCGCGGCCGCGGAACGTGGCGGGTCATCGGTTCGCTTCCGGTTCGTGGACATTTGGATCCGCTTCCATCTGCAGCGTGCGGCCCGGGTCGAACTTCGGCACCGGGATCACCGGCGGCATCGGACAGACATTGGGATCGAAGAACAGCAGCACCTCCTCGCGCCGTGCCATCAGGTCGCGGTAGCCCATGTCGATCAGGGCGCGGCAGTAGTTGCGGTCGAACAGCATGTAGCTGGCCAGCGTCGCGCCGCCCTTGCGCATCGCGCCGATGCTGCGCATGAGGAAGCGGATCGTCCACGGCAGGTTGTGCACGTGTTCGAAAGCCAGCGTGTCGAGCGTCTCCTGCGGGCAGGCAACCAGCACGTCGATGTGGTTGAGCCGGATCCGCGAGTTCTTCAGCTTGTCGTGGTCGATGACCGTGAGCGTGCCGTTGATGCGCTGCAGCAGCTCGATGTCGACAGCCAGCGTGTCGAGAAAGATCGAGGCCATGGCGTGACCGGCGATCTGCGCCAGCGACGGGTAGGTGTCGCCGCGGGTGCGCGTCGGCACGTCCTTGACCAGCTTGGCGGTGCCGACCACGAACACGCGTTCCGCGCCCAGGTGCAGCGCCGGGCTGATCGGTGCCATCTGGCGGATCGAGCCGTCGCCGAAAAATTCGCGGTTGATCTTGATGGCCGGAAAGGCGAACGGGATCGCCGCCGAGGCCATCAGGTGCTCGGTGCGCAGCTGGCTGACGCGGATGCCGACACGCTGCGAGCGCTTCCAGCCCTGGATCGCGGGAACGGCCTGAAAGAACGCGCAGTTCTGGCCCGAGGTGTAGCCGGCCGCCGTGACGCAGACCGCGCGCAGCACGCCGCTGTCGAGGTGCTCGCCGATGCGCGCCAGCGGCGCGTACCGCGCGATCAGGTCCGCGAGCGGGGAATTGTCGAACAGCGAGACGCGGTGGTTGCGGGTGATGGCGCCGAACAGGAACGCCGAGAGCCAGCGCAGGCTGTTCTTCGCCACGCCGGGGAAGTCGGTGCGATAGACCTGGTCGGGCGTGAAGTCCTCCCAGACCTTGACGAGCGTCGCGACGCCGCGCGCGAAGTTGTCGGCGTTCGAGGACAGCACGGCGGCGTTGATCGCCCCGGCCGAGGTCCCGGTGATGATCGGGAACGGGTTTTCCTGCGGATGGCCGAGGATCTCCGACAGCGCCTTGAGCACGCCGACCTGGTAGGCCGCCCGCGCGCCGCCGCCTTGCAGCACCAGCCCGACGCCGGGATATCGGGAATTGCGGGGCAGCAGCGCCGGGGCGACCATCGCTTCGACGGTCAGGCGGTCCGCTCGTCGCCGCCGGCGGCGGGCGCAGCGGGTTGCGGGCGAACGCCCGGGTCGCCGAGCGTTGGCGGCGCGCGGCCGCGCAGCTGGTAGACCTTCATCTGGCCCTTGCCCTTGAGCTGCACGCCCGGAAGTTCGTCGAAGCGGTAGCGGTTGTGGATGCGCCGGTAGGTGACCGTGTCGACGAGGATGCCGCCCGGCTGCGCCTCGCCAGCCAGCCGGCTCGCCGTGTTGACGGTATCGCCCCACAGGTCGTAGCTGAACTTGCGCCGGCCGATCACGCCGGCCACCACCGGCCCGGTGGCGATGCCGATGCGAATGTGCACGTTGTCGGAGTTGGGCGCGATGTAGCGCGCCGCGAAGCCCTGGATTTCCATGGCCATGTCGGCCATGGCGTCGACGTACTGCAGGGCGTTGAGGCGCAAGCCCCCGGCGGCCATGTAGGCGTCGCCGATGGTCTTGATCTTCTCGATGCCGTGCTTCTCGGCCAGCAGGTCGAATTCCGAGAACAGGTCGTTGAGCAGGTGAACGGTCTCGTTGGGCGACATCTCCTCGGACAGGTGCGTGAAGTTGACGATATCGGCGAACATCACCACGACATCGGTATGGCCGTCGGCGATGCTGGTTTCCTGGCGCTTCAGGCGCTCGGCGATCTGCGCCGGCAGGATGTTGAGCAGCAGCCGCTCAGCCAGCTCCTTTTCGATGGCCACCGCCTCGGTCTGCGCCTCGACCGCTCCGCGCAGCTTGGCCTTTTCCCGCGAGAAATACCACAGCAGCACGTAGACCATCGCCGAGATCGAGACGAAGTTGAGCGCGAAGAAAACCGCCACCGTCTGCATGTTGTACGCCGCGGCGTTGCTCGGGATGATGTAGTCGACCATGCCCGACATCGCCGTGAGCAGGATGTAGGCGATGAACCAGGGCACCGATTCGCGGGTGCCGAGGATGACGATGGCGCCGATCGGCGCCAAGAGCGCCCACAGCGACACGCCGCTGGCGCTGACGAAGTTGCCGATCGCCCACTGCATGACGAACGGCGTGAACAGGAACATCACCAGCTGCGTGTAGCAGAACAGCGCAAGCCGGCGCGTCTTGATGAACAGGAACATGTTGGCCGCCGACACCACCAGGAAGGTCAGCGGCACGGCGGTCGAGAAACGGATGCCGAAACTCCAGTAGATCGCCAGCCAGAGCATCGAGGCCAGCGACATCAGCGCCGTGGAGAACAACAGCATGTCGCCGGACAGTCTCTCCTCGGGCGTCAGCTTGGCGGCAGCAGGGGAGTCGTTGAGCGACGAAAACATGCGGTGTCCGTGCGTCCTGGGATGGCCTTGCGATCCGGTGCGGGCGCCGCGCGCCCGGGGATGCGCCCTGCACTGCGGCGTCGCTCCGAAAAGATTATGACATAGCCGATTGCGCCGACCCCTGCCGTGACGCCCCGTGAACGCGGGATCGGCGCCGAGCGCCACGCCGGCCGCGGGCGGTGGCCGGGGGCTGCGCTAAAATGAGCGCCTGTTCGCATGCAACCGGAGAAACCCATGTCCATGGCCGACCGTGATGGCCTGATCTGGTACGACGGCAAGCTCGTACCCTGGCGCGACGCCACCACCCACGTGCTGACCCACTCGCTGCATTACGGCCTGGCCGTGTTCGAAGGCGTGCGCGCGTACAAGACGGATGCATCTTCCACCCTCGGCACCGCCATCTTCCGTCTCAAGGAGCACACCACGCGCCTGTTCAACTCGGCCAAGATCTACCAGATGGCGATACCGCACAGCATCGAGGAAATCATGGAAGCGCAGCGCGAGGTGGTGCGCGCCAACAAGCTCGAGAGCTGCTACCTGCGGCCGCTGGCGTTCTACGGTTCGGAGAAGATGGGCGTCAGCCCGAAAGGCGCCAAGGTGCACGTCGCCATCGCCGCCTGGCCCTGGGGCGCCTACCTGGGCGAGGAAGGGCTGAAGAGAGGCATCCGCGTCAAGACCTCCTCGTTCGCGCGCCACCACGTCAACGTCACCATGGCGCGCGCCAAGGTCGCCTCGACCTACGCCAACTCGATCCTGGCCAACAACGAGGCCACCGACCACGGCTACGACGAGGCGCTGCTGCTCGACACCGAGGGCTATGTGGCCGAAGGCGCGGGCGAAAACCTGTTCATCATCCGCGACGGCAAGCTCGCCACGCCGGAACTGACCAGCGCGCTCGACGGCATCACCTGGCGCTCGATCCAGACCGTCTGTGCCGACTTGGGGCTCCCGGTCGAGGCGCGCAAGATCACCCGCGACGATGTCTACATCGCCGACGAGGCGTTTTTCACCGGCACCGCGGCCGAGGTCACGCCGATCCGCGAACTCGACGGGCGCATCATCGGCGCCGGAGCGCGCGGCCCGATCACCGAGCGCATCCAGGCCGCGTTCTTCGACATCGTCAATGGCCGCAACCCGAAGTACCGCCACTGGCTGACGCCCGTCCAATAAGGAACACGCCCATGAGCGAAGCACGCACCGAACTGAAGTACCGCGACATCGAACTCACCGCGGCCGACCTGCCGCTGCACTGCCCGATGCCGTCGATGAAGCTGTGGAACACCCATCCGCGCGTGTTCATCGACGTGGCCACCACCGGCAGCGCCAAGTGCCCGTACTGCGGCACCAACTACCGGCTCAGCGGGCCGGCCAAGGCAGGCCACTGACGCAACTTTCCGCGCCGTGCGCATCCTGATCGTCGCGCCGTCGTGGATCGGCGACGCGGTGCTCTCCGCGCCGCTCGTGGCGCGGCTGAAGGCGCGCTGGCCCGATGCCGCGATCGACGCGCTCGCACCGGCCTGGGTCATGCCGGTCTACGCGCGCATGCCCGGCATCGACGCGGTGCTGGAAAACCCGTTCGGCCACGGTGCGCTGAAGCTCGCCGCACGCCGGCGGCTCGGCAAAACGCTGCATGCCAAGGGCTATGACCGGGTCTACGTGCTGCCCAACAGTTTCAAGTCCGGGCTGATTGCCTACTTTTCCGGCATCAAACTGCGCATCGGCTATCGCGGCGAAAAGCGCGGCTGGATCCTCAACGATTGCCGCGACCTCGACGAAGCCGCGCTGCCGACCATGGCCGAACGATTCGCCGCGCTGGCCGAGGAACGCGGCGTGCCGTTGCCGCGACCGCTGGCCCATCCGCAATTGCAGGTCGATGCATCCGCGCGGGACGACACCATGCGCCGTCTGGCACTATCGGCCGCCACTCCGGTCGTCGCCTTCTGCCCCGGCGCCGAATACGGCCCGGCCAAGCGCTGGCCGGCGCGGCATTTCGCGGCGCTGGCACGTTCGGTGCACGGCCGGGGCGCGCAGGTCTGGCTGTTCGGCGGCAAGGGCGACGCGCCGATCGCCGCGGACATCGCCGCGCAGGCGGG
>DASUDU010000241.1:0-3267 GCA_036275435.1 Usitatibacteraceae bacterium
CGGCGCTCAATCGCGCAGCGACTCCCACGGGTAGAGCGGATCGGAGTAGCCGGGGGTGGACGGATGTCCGGGCGCGACGCGCTGGTTGACGAAGGCCTCGTCGCCGTCGCTGAAGGCGCACTCCGGGGCGTCGACGTATTCACGCCATTGCGCGAAGGTGCGCGGCCCGGCGATGACCGAAGAAACCGCGCGATGCCGCAACACCCATGCGCAGGCGAAATGCACGGGGGAGCGCCCGGTCTGCTCGCAATGCGCCTTGACCTGCTGCGCGACGATCAGCGACTCGGCGCGGAACTCGGTTTCCATGAAGCGCTTGTCGACGCGCGCGCCGCGGCTTTCGCCGGACGGCTTTTCGCCGGGGCGGTATTTCGCGGTCAGCACGCCGCGCGCCACAGGGCTGTACGGCACCACGCCCAGACCGTAATGGGCGCACGCCGGCAGCACTTCAACTTCCGGCGCGCGGTTGAGCAGGTTGTAATAGGGCTGGCAGGCGACCGGCGCGGGAATGCCCATCGCGCGCGCCATGTGCACGGCCTCGGCGATGCGAAAGGCGCGGAAATTGGACAGGCCCCAGTGGCGGATCTTGCCATCCTTGATCAGCGTCTCGATGGCGCGCAGCGGCTCCTCGAGGTCGAGGCCCAGGTAGTCGCGGTGCAGGTAATACAGGTCGATGCGGTCGGTCGCCAGGCGCTTTAGGCTGGCCTCGCATTCGGCGAGCATCCAGTGCCGCGCATAGCCGCACTCCTCGTCGCTGTTCATGCGGTTGCCGATCTTCGTGGCCAGCAGCCAGTGGTCGCGGTGCGGCGCGATCAGTGTGCCGACCATGGTTTCCGACGCGCCCTTGCCGTAGACGTCGGCGGTGTCGATGAAATTCACGCCGTGGTCGCGCGCATGCGCAACGATTTCGGCCGCCTCGGCCAATTCCGTGCGGTCGCCGAACATCATCGTGCCCAAGCAGATCTGCGACACCTGCAGCGCGGTGGAACCAAGGGGTCGGGTCTTCATCGCGAGTCCTTTCCGGTCATTCGCCGCGCGGATGCCGGTTCGCGCGCACTGGCGCAACGATAGCGTTTTTTGTCACCATTTGCAGCCCTTGTCGGTGACCGCGTCGCGCACCAGCGGGATCACCGCCGCAAGCCCCATGTCGGCATAGGCGTCCTTGCAGTCCGGGCGCTGCAGCGCCTTGTCGAAGGCTTTCTCGATGTCCTTTTTCGATGGCGGCGGCTTCGGTGCGGTGAAAAACGGGATCGCCGTGCGCGGCCCGCTTCCTTCGCGGGCGATGGCACGCGCGCGCTCCTTGAGCGCATCGAGGTCGGTCTTGGGCACGCTGCCTGGCGTTGCGCCCCGGGCGGCAGGCAAGCTCGCGTCGGCGCCGCGCGGCGCTCCCGGGTCGGCCGGGGACGCGCGCGACGCGTCGGGCGCGCGGTCGGGGACACCGGGCGGCGCGGCGACGGAGACCGGTTGGCGCTCGATGCGCGCCGCGGGTAGCGCGGGCAGGGCCGGCGGCACGTTGACCGGAACCTCGCTCGGCCGCACCTCGACGGGCGCGGCCTGCTCGCGTTCGAGGCGCGCCGGCGCCAGCGGCGCGAGCGGCGCCGGACGCGCCAGCGGCTCGGCCATCGGCTTCATTTCGGTCGGGGCAGCAAGTTCGCGCTCGAGTTTGGCCGGGGCCAGCGGCGGCAACGGGGCGGGGCGCACGATCGGCTCGGTCATCGGCCGGACTTCGGCCGGCGCAGCGAACGGCTTCAAGGTCGGCGCCGGCAGCGGCTCGAGGGGCGCCGGTCGTGCCATCGGCGCCGGGGCCAGGCTGGGCGCGGGAGCAAGCTCCTTGGCCGCCGGCACGCTGATCGCCGGCAGGGGCGCGAGCACGGGCCGCTCCGCCGGCTTGATCTCGGGCACTGGTGCCATGCGCGTCTCCACCACGGGCGGTGCGATGCGTTCAAGCGGCGCCGGGACCGCGGCCGCATCGGGCAGGCGCGGCGTTTCAGCCAGCGGCACGGGGCTGGCATCGAGCTTGATCGGATCCAGCGCCTGGGTGCGGATCGGTTCGGCCGGCGCGGAGCGCGGTTCGGCAGCCACGGGACTCGATTCGAGCGGAGGCGACACCGGCGGCGCTGCAGCGGCGGCAGCCGGCGCCGGACGCGCGGCGCGTGCGAGGCGACTGGCAATCGGCCCGCGCACGAGAACGGTTTCATCGACCGCGGCGCGCTCGCGCCCGGTCAGCGTGACGAACAGCGAGCCGGTGCCGCGCGCGCCGCTGACATTGTCGCCGCGCGTATCACCCAGCGCGACGATGAGGAACACGTGCACCAGCATCGACAGCAGCAGGTATTGGTCGATGGTCGGGCGCTCGGGCAGCGGCGTGTCGATGCGCTCGATGGGAGAGATGCGGACGATCTTCAATGCGTGGCGTGGCGGGTGCGTGCGGACAGTTGAAAGCGAACGCTACCAGCAAAATGACGCCCTGCGTATTGACGGCCGGCGGCCGACCTGCATGCGCATGCGGGCCAGGGGTTTGCCCAGCACCCGATGCAAAAACCCTAGATCTGGCGTGCCGTTTTCGGCAAAAACGCCCGAAGCGCCGCGCCGGTTCTTGACTTTGGCGGGCGCGGGCGCGTCTCGGGGCCGGCAAGCGGCGGTAGCCTGGGCGACCCGTCATGCGTGCGTGGCGCCGCGCGCCGCGACGACGACCCATGCCGGGTGGCGCCATGCCGGCCGTAAACTGCCCGCATGTCCGGACCCTACCTGCACGAACGCATTGCCATCGTCGACCTGGAAACGACCGGCACCGCAGCCACCAGCGACGCCATTACCGAGGTCGCGATCGTCGGCGTGGAAAACGGGCAAGTCGTCGAGGAGTGGTCCTCGCTGGTCAATCCGGGTACCACCATTCCGCCGGAAATCCAGGCGCTCACCGGCATTACCGATGCGATGGTGGCCGATGCCCCGGCCTTCGAGGACATCGCCGACGCGGTGCTGGCGCGCCTTGCGGACCGGCTGTTCGTGGCCCACAACGCGCGCTTCGACTACGCGTTTCTGAAGAACGCCTTCCGCCGCGCAGGCCACACGTTTTCGGCCGATGTGCTGTGCACGGTGCGATTGTCGCGCCGCCTGTTTCCGGAGCACCCCAAACACAGCCTCGATGACCTGGTGGCGCGGCACAGGTTGAACGCAGCCGACCGCCATCGCGCGCTCGGCGACGCGCGGCTGGCCTGGCAGTTCATGCAGCGCGTGGTCGAAACCAGGCCGGCCGAGGAGATCGCAGCC
>DASUDU010000242.1:0-3253 GCA_036275435.1 Usitatibacteraceae bacterium
CCTTCGCCTTCAACGCGCTCTCCGAAGGAAGTGACTCTTCCTGGACCATGCGCGTCAGTCCGAGCATTCCGCCCCATGGGACATGCTTGCCGCAGAGAACGCAAGCAGTCACGACTCTCTAGCGTTGCGGCCACCGCCCAGTAGCTTATGGCCCCTTCACCTGAACGCCTCCGCCCTCACAAGCAACTCCTCCAGGCCCGGTTCCTTCGGATCCCACGGTGCGCCGGGGTGGATGATCGCGACCTGGCAGCTTTCGGCAGCCTCGACCATCTGCCGGTAGGTGCCGGCCTTCAGGTCCTTGATGAACGCCTGCTTCTTGTCGTCGTAGCCGAACATGCGGTCGTTGATCAGCTGGCACTCGTTGCAGCTCGGGCAGCGCGCGGTTTCGATCCACGCCTCGTCGCGCGAATGTTCCGGCGTGGCGGGCGCCTCGGGCACTTCCGCTGCTCCGGCCGGGGACGCAGCCGCCCCAGCGGGCGACGCAGCGGCCGGCGCGGGGGACGCCGGTTGTTGCTGCGCCGCCCAGGCGGCCTTCTCTTTGGCCAGCAGCCGCTCGGCATGCGAATCGTGCACGCCGCCGTGTTCCTGCAGTCGGCGCCACAACAGCAGGCAGCGGCGCGTCGCCTGCATCAGCTTGGCGTCGACAACCAGGCGCTGCAGCGCATCGTCTGCATCGACGGCCAGGACGAATGGCACATACTCGACAGCTTCGGCCTCGGGCAATGCCAGCCAGTTGGCCACCGGCAGCATGCGCGCATGCCAGGACGCACGCGGCACCAATGCGAAGTGCGCGGCCTGGCGGGCGTCGCACAGCGCGAAGTCGGCATCGGTGAAGGCGAGCGTTTCGCTCACGCGCTGCTGCTCGTCATCGCCGTACTCGAGCGTTTCGACCGGCCAATCGTCTTCGGGTCGGGGATTGTTTTCCAGCGAGAAGCGCTCTGCCCAATTGAGCCCTGCCAGCGCGTCGTAGCTGAATGCGGGGAAGGCCCGCGCCTGCATCGCCGCCGCCGCGCTCAGGTACGGCGGCAGCCGGCTGGCCGATTGCGGCGCGCCTGCATAGACACTGAACAGCGCTGGCCCCGCGCAGGCCATGCCGCGCGCGATGCGGCCGCGCAGCGCCACCAGGTTGGAGGCGGCGCACTGCAGCACGAACATGCCGCCCAGCGCCATTGCCGAGGTTGCCAGACGCTCGCTGCGCACGCCGAAGGCAAACTGGCCGGTGCCGATTGCCGAGGCGTCGAGCAGGTCCGCGGTTTGCACCAGCACCTTCACCGGCATTCCCGAGGAGAGCATGCTCATCAGGCCGGCGTTCTCCGGCGCATCGTTGCGGCCCGGTGGGATGCACACCAGGTAGTCCGGAAAGCGCGCGAGGTCCACGGCGGTGAGCGCGGCGGCATCGAAGGCCTCGAACACGGCGTCGTGCTCGTCCTCGGCATAGCGGCCCTTGATTTCCAGTTCGGCGATGGCCATTGCCTTGACCAGCTCGGTCAGGTCGGCAAGCCGCTCGCGCCAGGCACGCGCCGCGTCGGCGCAGTTGTCGAACACGTAGTCGTGGAAGGTGCCTTCGTCCTCGGCCCCGGGAGGGGCAACAAAGCATTGCTCCTCGAGAACATGCAGCACATTCACCAGGCGCGCGCGCCGCGTCGGCGACAGCTCGTCGCGCGGCACGCCCTTGCCGACGATGCGCGAGAGCGCGGAAAAATCGAACTGCCCGCGGTGCGGGCCGCCCAGCGACTGGCGCAGGCTGTCCGGTTCGCGGCTGGCCTGCGAGTGCGCGTAGGCCGCGCGCAGGATGTCGGAGACCTTCAGCGTCAGGCGCGCCAGGTCGGCGTGGAAGCGCAGCGCCTTGGCGTGGCGGGCAAAGCGCCAGGCGTGGGTCATCAGGCGCGGCACCATCTGCGGCGTGCAGCCGAGCACCTCGCCGTCGATGTGCAGCGCATCGGTGGCGCGCTCGAGCACCTGCTCGAACAGGTCGCCCTCGCGCGCGCCGACGCTGGCGACCGCGGCTGCCCATAGCGTGGCGAGGTTTCCGGAGGCGCCCCCGGCGATGGCGCGGCGGATTGCCGTCTCCAGTTGCAGGCCATGACGGCGCAGTCGCTCGCCGTCGATGCCGCGCGGGGCGACGTCGCGCAGCACGCCGTCGACCACGCCGGAGAGGGTGCGCACGAATTCCGGGCCGCCGATGCGCGCGTCGAGCACCACCGGGAAGTCGTGGCGCAGGGCGGCCAGGTCGCGATACGGCGCCAGCAGCGCCGGCCGGAGGTCGAGGTCCTGGATCGGTTCGAGCCCCGCGCCGTGGATCTTTCCGGTCAGGTGAAACGCGAACTGGTTTTGCGGTTTGACGGGCGTGTCCATCGTGTGCTCTCGGGTGCGGTTGCCGGTACGGGCGTTGCCGGTGGCGCGGCGCTCAGGCCACGCGCTGCTTGCGCTCCTGCCCTTCCGGCCAGACGGTGTATTTGTCGAATTCGCGGTTCAGGCCGGCGCGGATGTACTCGGGCGAGCGCAGTTGGCCGGCGTTGCGCAAGTCCTCGTAACAGGGCTTGTCCGGGTTGCAATAGAGGATGCCGACCGGAATCGGGTCGTCGGCCGAGGCGATCTCACGCGCGCGGTCGATGTCGAGCGGATCGTGGGTGCGCTGGTTCCGGTAGGTGCTGGCCATCGCCGGGCTCAGCTGCACGCCGTTGGCGTGCGTCAGGATCAGCGTGCGCTGCGGGTCGTGCAGCCACGGGTCGAACATCTTGGGCATGAACTCCGGACAGCGCTGGATGATGCGCACGAACGAAAAGCCGCGGTGGCGATACGCCGCGCGAACGATGTCGTAGAGCACCTCGGGGATCCAGTCCACCGCCTGGGCGATGAAGGAGGCGCCCTGCACGCCCAGCGAGACGGTCAGCGGGTTCATCGCCTCCAGGGTCGAACCATAGGGCGTGGTGTTGCTCTTTTGTCCGCGCGGACTGGTCGGCGAGACCTGCTTTTTGGTCAGGCCGTAGATCTGGTTGTCGTGCAGCAGCACCGTCATGTTCATGTTGTAGCGCAGCGCGTGGATCCAGTGCCCCGCGCCGATGCTGCAGCAGTCGCCGTCGCCGGTGCTGATGAACACGTTCAGGTCCGGCCGCGACATCTTCACGCCCTCGGCGACCGGGAAGGCGCGGCCGTGGATGCCGTGGAAGCCGTAGGTCTTCATGTAGTGCGGCAGGCGGCTCGAGCAGCCGATGCCGGAGACGAACACGGTGTTCTCCGGCGCGAGGTTTTC
>DASUDU010000243.1:0-3082 GCA_036275435.1 Usitatibacteraceae bacterium
CACGACGTAGTGCTGGTCGCGGTGGTAGAGCGCGTGGGCGCGCAGCGCCGCATACAGGTGGTGCACCAGCATGATGTTGGCCGGGTCATAGAGCGAGGAACCCTCGGCCAGCAGCCCGTTGCGCGCGAGGATGCCCTCGGCGTGTTCGTGGCCGTCCTCGGAAAGCAGCACCGAATGCTGCTTGAGGTCGACCCAGTAGTCACCCGGCCCCTTTTCCTCCTGCTGCGGCACCAGCTGCGGGATCAGCGCGTTGATCTTCACGTAGAGCGCCGTCGAATCCTCGGCCTGGCCGGAGATGATCAACGGCGTGCGGGCTTCGTCGATGAGGATCGAGTCGACCTCGTCGACGATCGCGTAGCTCAGCCCGCGCATGACGCGCTCGGACTTGTTCACCACCATGTTGTCGCGCAGGTAGTCGAAGCCGAATTCGTTGTTGGTGCCGTAGGTGATGTCGGCGGCGAAGGCCTGCTGCTTTGCCTCGTGCGGCATTTGCGACAGGTTGCAGCCCACCGTCAGGCCGAGGAACTGGTGCACCCGGCCCATCCATTGCGCGTCGCGCTGCGCCAGGTAATCGTTGACCGTCACCACGTGCACGCCCTTGCCGGTGAGCGCATTCAGGTACGAGGGCAGCGTGGCGACCAGTGTCTTGCCTTCGCCGGTACGCATTTCGGCGATCTTGCCGTCGTTGAGCACCATGCCGCCGACCAGCTGCATGTCGAAGTGGCGCATTCCAAGGGTGCGCCGGGAGGCTTCGCGCACCACGGCAAAGGCCTCGGGAAGCAGTTGCGCGAGGGTTTCGCCTTGCGCGTGCCGCGCCTTGAATTCGTCGGTCTTGGCCTTGAGTTCGGCGTCGGTGAGCTTTTCGATTGCCGGCTCGAGGTCGTTGATCTGGGCGACCTGCTTGCGGTACTGCTTGAGCAGGCGGTCATTGCGGCTGCCGAAAATGGACTTCAGGAACGTGTCGAACATCGGGGGCTTTCTGCGGGGGCGGGAGTGCGCAAACCAGTCGCGCGCCAATCGGGAAGCGCGCAGGGCTTGCGCGCAAGGAAGATGCGCGCATCGCCGTCAGGCGACGCGCGTACGGGGGAAGGGCCGCTAGGGTGCGCGCGCGGACTTGGTCGTCTGCTCGGGCTCTTGGGCCCTGATGGCGGACAGGAAGCGGTTCGGGTTGATCGGAACGCCGTTCTGCCGCACTTCGAAGTGCAGGTGGGGGCCGGTAGCGCGCCCGGTTTGCCCGAGTTCGCCGATCTTTTGGCCCTTCATCACCACGTCGCCGACCTTGACCACCGATCGCGACAGGTGCGCGTACCGGGTGGTCAGACCGTTCTCGTGGTCGATGTCGACCATGTTGCCGTATTCGGAATGGCGTTCGGCAGCGGCCACGATGCCGCCGGCTGCGGAAACCACGTTCGAGCCGGTCGGGGCATTGAAGTCGACGCCGGCATGAAAGGCCTGGCGGCCGGTGAACGGGTCAATCCGGTAGCCGAAGCTTGACGAATAGTAGGTCAGGTCGACCGGCAGCGTGGTGGGTATCGCCCTGGCCGCCAGTCTGCCCTCCATCAGCACCGAGTCGAGGATGCCGAGCTTGTCGCTGCGGTCGTCAAGCGAGAGCGAGATTTCGGAAATGCGCGCCTGGAAATCGGCATAGCCGAGGTCGCCGATATACGCGCTTGGCGCCGGCCCGCCCTGACCGGGCGGCGTGGAAAACTGGAAATCGGCCGGCTTGAGTCCGGCGGCCTTGCCCAGCCGCTCGCCAAAGGCGTCAAGGCGCATCAGGCGCGCCTGCAGTTCCCCGAGTTTTACCGCGAGCGAGTTCATTTGCTCGCGCATGTCCTTTTCGGCCTGCTGGGTGCGTTGCTGGGTCAGCGTCGAAATCAGGCTCTGGATGAACGGGTTCTGGATGTCCACCGCGTATTTCATGGTGAACCAGTAGGTGCCCAGCGCAAGCACGAATCCGGCACTGATGAAGCCCAGCGCGGCCATGATAATCTGCGACTGGGAAATCGTGACGATGCGGCTCTTCGCCAACGAATCCGAAACGAGAATGATGTTCATCAACCACTCCTGCCGGCGCCCATGAATCGGCATCCACCGAAATCCCTGGGCACCCTGTTGCGCGAAAGCGATGGTCTCAAGACGGTGCGCAACCGTTTTGACGCGCTTTCACGCTTGCAACAATCTCTCGCCGATGCCCTTCCGCCCGGCTTGAAGGAATCCAGCCGTGTCGCCGCAGTGGAAGGATCGACCCTGGTGGTCGCAGTGGCCAATGGCGCCGTGGCGGCGAAAATGAAGCAAATGCTGCCACGCCTGCTGACCCAAATACGCGAAAATAAAACGCAAGAACAACAGGTTACATCAATTTCATTGCTCGTGCAACCCGACTTTCGCGGACTTGCGGCGGCCCCGGCGGCAACACAACGGCGTCCGATTCCGGTCGACCGACTCAAGGAACTTGCTGATTCCTTGGCGGATTCCCCGTTGAAGGAGGCCGTTCAGCAGATCCGCCGCAAGAGAACGCGAGCACCCACTGACAAATAGGCTGCCCACCAACTGTTGGCAGCGCCATGCGCCAATGTGCGCGGTTACTTGAACAAGACCCGCGCCAGGACCAATACCCCGGCACCGGCCACCAGCAGGATCAGGGTCGTCGCGGAAATGACCTTGGCCCAGTACAGCAGTCGCGGATTGCGCGTGAACAGGTACCCGAGCAATGCGCTCGCCGCGCCGAGGATCCCCAGCAGCAGGATCAGCCGCAGGCCGATCAGCATGGCTGTTGCCTCATGCGGCCAGCGCCATGTTGCCGAATGCAGCCGGCAGCGCGTCCTTGCGTTCGAAGGTGACGAACTCCCAGGCGGCCTGATCGGCCAGCAGGCGGCGCAACAACTGGTTGTTCATGGCATGGCCGGACTTGACGCCGCGAAAAGCGCCAATCAGCGGGTGCCCCAGCATGTACAGGTCGCCGACCGCGTCGAGCGCCTTGTGCTTGACGAATTCGTCATCGAAGCGCAGGCCGTCGGCATTGAGCACGCGAAAATCGTCGATCACGATGACATTGTCGAGGGAGCCGCCGCGGCCCAGACCT
>DASUDU010000244.1:0-4765 GCA_036275435.1 Usitatibacteraceae bacterium
ACCTCCAGCAGCTTGGGCACGAAAGATTTCGACGGCGTTCGCGCTGAGGGCAAGTCGCTGTCTTACTCGATCCCGGCTGGCGAAATCGGCAACCGGAATGCCATCGTCGTGACCACCGAGACCTGGTTTTCGCCGGAATTGCAGGCAACCGTCTATTCGCGACACAGCGACCCGCGCAGCGGCGAGACGGTCTATCGGATGTCCGCGATCAAACGCAGCGAACCAGCGGCCAGCCTGTTTACGGTTCCCGATGGCTACGTGGTCAAGGACAACCCGGGCTTTTCCTACCAGTTCCGAACCGAGAAGAAATGACGGTGGCGCTTGGCGCCGGTTCGAGCGGGCGCCGGCGTTACTCGCCCGAGGAGAGCACGGAGTCCGACTGGTCGCGCCTCATCTTCGCGCGTTCACGCTTGTTCGAATACCAGATCTGGCGGAATGTGGAAAATTTCTCGCGCCAGGTCAGCCCTTCGCTGGAGAGCGCTTCCATAAAATTTGCAAGGCGGCGGGAGATCAGCACGGTATAGAGCGCGATGGCCAGGGTCGGCACCAGGACCAGGGCAAAAATCAGCGTCTTTTCCAGCGTCGGCAGGTCGGCGTGGCTGTAGAGGTTCATGCCGAGAAAACCGGTGACGATGGTGCCGACCATCCCGCAGGATGAGACCACTGTCAGGCGCATTGCATTGTCTGCCTGCTTGCGGGCGCGATCGGTATCAAGGTATTCGTTGATGTCGCGGGCTTCTTCCCGAACCTCGCCGTACAACCGGTCTGAACCGAGCTGGTGGGACAAGCGGCCAAAAAACTCCGAGGCCTGGACCTGGTTGGAAATTTCGTGGAACCAGTATCGGTGGTTGAAGCGCAGGAAGACCTCGAGGGTCTCGCGCACGTGTTTCTTGAATTGCTTGACCGACTCGAAATCGCGGACATTGAGCCGTTCCACCGCTCGAGAAAACCGGTTCGACAGCGACAACAGCGCGGCCTTGTGGAAGTGCGCGATCAACGCGATCTGGAAGAACTGGTGGCGAAACTGCATCAACAGCGTTTCTTCGTGCCGGCGGTCGGTCACGGCGGCGAAGCTGACCCCGACGAACATGAACCGCGAGCGCATCCCGGATTCGTCCGGGTCCCAGTAACGGTCATAACAATGATTGGCCTCGAAGTCGGCAAGAAACCGCTTGGCATAGGGCAGCGCCGCGGAATCGCCCCACTTGGCCGCGCTGCCGATGCGCACCATGTCGCCGCGACTGAGCCGCGTCGGATCGTCAAACGACAGGAACGACATGATCGGAATGCGCTTGTTTTCGATCTGGTGGTATTTCAAGCCGCCGCCAGGCAGATAGGCGGGCACCAGGGGCGACAGGAAGAACTCCCAGTGCAGAGACAACGGCGTCTGCCGCGAATGCCGGACCAGTTCGAGGTATTTCTCCTGGTCGCCATAGTCGGAAGTCGATAACAGCGCCGGCTCGCCCTCTCCTCCCCAGAACTCGACGCGGTGCAGGCAATGCGAACCGCGCCCGTCGGCCTCCCATCCCGGGGGATACGGACGGCCGAGGCGATCCATGATCTCGACAACGGTCTCCAGCGCAATGTCCTTGCCCGACACTTCGAGCATCGCCAGGGCGATGTCGATGTCATAGAAAAAATAGAGCCGGGCGCGCAGCACCTCGAGGGTTACCGGGTCGTCGCCCGCATTGACAACCAGGCGCAATTGCCGGATGTCGTGGCGCTGGAAAACGTACAGCGAGGATTGCGCGCCGCGTCCCTCATCCCCGACACCATAGAGGAAGCGTTGCACATACGGCAGGAAGTAGACGAATTCGTGGTAGCCGGCGAGGCAGGACTGGTCCTCGATCAGCAGTGGGTCCGGCACGACCCGCCAAGGGCTGTTGCTGCGCTTGAGGGCATCCCAGAAATGCGCGTGCGTGACGCCGGTTTCGCGACGCAGCGGCTGCAGCGTTATCGGCCACAGCAGCGTGTGGTTGAAGGTGCGGACAATGGTGGCGGGATCGGTGGTCAACGGGCGCGGGAAGCAGGCTGAAATTCGGGGTCGTCGAATTGCCAGAGTATGAACGAATAAATGTCCGCCAACTCGTCATTGCGCTGGGCGCGGCTCGTTCCGACGCCATGCCCGGCGTCGTAATCGAGCCGCAGCAGGACCGGGCGCGGGCGCGCTGCGCCCTGCGCCGCGTCCAGCAATCGCGCCGCCATCTTGGTCGAATGCCACACTTCGACGCGCGGGTCGTTGACCCCGTGCATCAACAGGACCGCCGGATAGGACTCACCGTTGCGCACATGGTGGTAGCTGCTCATCGCAAGCAGGCCGCGGAAGCCCTCCTCGGTCTTGACGCTGCCAAACTCGGGAATGTTCGGCGGGCCGTTGGGGGTGAACTCGGCGCGCAGCGTATCGAGCAGGCCGACCACGGAAACCACTGCCGCGAACAGGTCCGGGCGTTCGGTCATTGCACGCCCCACCGCGATCCCGCCCGCGCTGCCTCCCTGGATCGCCAGCCGCTCGGGCCGCGTGAACTGGCGCGCGATGAGCATCTCGGCGCAGGCAATCAGATCGCGCCATGTGTTGGGTTTGTTCAGTTTCTGCCCCGCTTTGTGCCACGCCTCGCCGAATTCACCGCCGCCCCGGACGTGGCAGGTCGCCAAGACCCCGCCGCGTTCCAGCCAGGCCAAGGTGGCGGCATTGAACGAAGGTGCTGCGGTGATCCCGTAGGCCCCGTAGGCACGCAACAGCGTCGGTCGCAACGTGTCGAGCCGCGTGCCCTTGCGGTAAACCAGCGAGACCGGCACCTTGACGCCGTCCTTGGCCACCGCCATGAGTCGAACCTCGTCGATGTCGTCAAAATCAACCGCAGGCTTGGGCAACAGGTGGGTTTCCAGCAGGTTGCCGCTGCGCTCCTCGACCTGCGCATAACGCGGCGGCTCGGTCCAGCCTTCCAGCCGGAGCAGGATTCCCGGCCGCGCCGGAGAGGCAATCATCTGGCGGATCGCCAGGTCGAAGGGCAGGCGGACAAACTCCAGCTTGCCGCCGCTGTAGACGCTGTCGCTGAAATTGAGCCGCTGCAAACGATCCACGCCTGCGTACAGTTCACGGATGTACAGCGCGTCGCGGGCAATGGCAATTTCGCGGATTACCGTGTCCCCGTTGGGCACGATCGTCACCGCCTGGCGCATGTCCGGCGCTTGCAAGGACAGGCGCAGCACGCGATTGTTCGGCGCGTGGCGGTGCGTGATGACGTACATCCAATTGGCATGCACGGCCACGGCTGTCACCGCGTCGGCGGGCTCGATCACGCGTTTCCATCGAGGCGTCGAACCCGGCGGCGGCATGGCCGCGCTGTAGACGCTGCGCTCGTTGAGGTCACCATGCTGGACAATGCCGATCAGTCCCGCGCCGTTGTCGGTTGCCTGTACCTGGGGAATGTCGATGTCGGTGAAGTGCAGCCTGTGGTCGAGATCCTGGCCCAGCAGGGGCCTGTCAGCTTCGACCGCCTGGTCCATGACGTGGTGAAATGCCTTGGTCCTAAGGTAGCGGTTGGTCGGCGCTCCGGCGACCACCGGGGGCAGGCGGTTGTAAAAAAACGACTTGCTGTCCGGCGCCCAGCGCGACAATTCCGGAAAGGCAACGCGGTCAATGCGCAACCCCAGGGATCGGCCGCTGGCGACGTCCAGTCCGACCAATGTGAATTGCTCGGAGCCGCCGGCCGCAATGGCGACAAGCACGTAGCGGCCGTCCGGCGAGGCGACAAAATGTTCGATGGTCACCCGCCGGGCGGGCGTCGACTCGTCTTTCGGATCGAACAGCAGGCGATCCGCACCTCGAAATCCGGCGCGGACAAACAGCCGGCGCGATGGTTCGCCAGGTGCCTGGCGCAGGAACAACACCCGCGGCGACGCGCCCTGGCCGGCCAATTGGACGTTGGTGATCGTCACGCCGGTCTGCGAAAGGGCCGTAATGCGCGCATGCAATGCGCGACGCCCCGGCAGTTCGTCCAGCGCGTTTCGCGCCCGATCGCTTTGCGTGCGCATGAACGCGCTAACCGCCGGATCCGTGGTGTCTTCAAGAAAGCGATACGGGTCGTCGACGGTACGCCCGAAATGCTGCTCGGCGACCGGCCGCGGTTCGATCGCCGCGGCGTGGCACGACAGAACAAATGCGATCAGCAGGCCGATGGCGAACCGATCCGCGAATCTCATGCACGATCCCATCTGATTACCCGGCACCGCATCGCTTCCGCCGCGGCTAGGCAGGCCCGGTTGCGGGGGCGCGGCGCGGCATCACCAATAGTTTTCAACAATGATGTGCCCTGGCTCGAGCCGGCGATGCATGCGAAAACCGCGCGCTTTGAGCAAAGACCGCATCGTTTCCACCATCTCCGGGTTGCCGCACAGCATCACCCGCGCTGTCGCCGGTTCCAGCGGGATACCTGCAGCGGCCTGCAATTGCCCATCTTCGATGAGCGCCGGAATGCGCCCGCTCAGCGAACCATGCTGATGGTCGCGCGTCAGGGTTCGGCACGCGACAAAGGTGGCGCGGCCATCGCGGCCGCCCGATTCAGCGAGGTGGTGCAATTCCTCTTCGTAGGCAAGGTCTTGACGCTCGCGCAACGAGACCGCGAGGACGATGTGCCGGAAGCGGGTCCAGACTGCCGCGTCGCGCAGCATCGACAGGTAAGGCGCCAGGCCGGTCCCGGTTGCGAACATCCAAAGGTCCTCGACGGGATTGAGACGCTTGAAACGCTCCAGCGTGAGGAAGCCC
>DASUDU010000245.1:0-2904 GCA_036275435.1 Usitatibacteraceae bacterium
GTGGTGCTGCAGGATTTCACCGGCATCCCGCTGCTGGCCGACCTCGCGGCGATGCGCGGCGTGGTCAACCGCATGGGCAAGAACCCCAAGGTCATCGAGCCGCTGGTGCCGGTGGACCTGGTGGTGGACCACTCGGTGATGATCGACCACTTCGGCAGCAAGGACGCGCTGGACCTGAACATGAAGCTGGAATTCCAGCGCAACGAGGAGCGCTACCAGTTCATGAAGTGGGGCATGCAGGCCTTCGATACCTTCAAGGTCGTGCCCCCGGGCATCGGCATCGTGCACCAGGTGAACCTGGAGTACCTGGCGCGCGGCGTGCACAACAAGGGCGGCGTGTATTACCCGGATTCGCTGGTCGGCACCGACAGCCACACCACCATGATCAACGGCATCGGCGTGGTTGGCTGGGGCGTGGGCGGCATCGAAGCCGAAGCCGGCATGCTCGGCCAGCCGGTGTACTTTCTGACGCCGGATGTGGTCGGCGTGAATCTCACCGGCAAGCTGCGCGAAGGAGTCACTGCTACCGACCTGGTGCTGACCGTCACCGAAATGCTGCGCAAGGCCAAGGTGGTCGGCAAGTTCGTCGAGTTCTTCGGCGAGGGCACCGCCTCGCTCGCGCTGCCCGATCGCGCGACGATCGCCAACATGGCGCCGGAATACGGCGCGACGATGGGCTTCTTCCCGGTCGACGAGACCACGGTGGCCTACATGAAGGGCACCGGCCGCACCGCCGAGGAAGTCGATGCCTTCACCCAATACTGGAAGGCGCAGGGCATGTTCGGCGTCTCCAAGGCGGGCGAGCTCAACTATTCGCAAACGCTGGCGCTGGACCTTTCCAGCGTCAAGCCCTCGCTGGCCGGCCCGAAGCGCCCGCAGGATCGCATCGAAATGCCGGCGCTCGGCTCCACCTTCACCTCGCTGTTCTCCAAGCCCATCGCCGAAAACGGCTTTGCGCAGGCGCCGGAAAAGCTCGCTGTGCGCCACACCACCAGCGCCGGCACCGAGATCGGCAACGGCGACGTGCTGATCGCGGCGATCACCAGTTGCACCAACACTTCCAATCCGGGCGTGCTGCTTGCTGCGGGGATTCTGGCCAAGAAAGCCGTCGAGAAGGGCCTCAAGGTCAAGCCGCACATCAAGACTTCGCTCGCCCCCGGAAGCCGCGTCGTCACCGACTACCTGACCAAGGCGGGCCTGCTGCCCTACCTGGAGAAGCTCGGCTTCAATGTCGCCGCCTACGGCTGCACCACCTGCATCGGCAATGCCGGCGACCTGACCCCGGACGTCAACGAGACCATCCTCTCGAAAGACCTGATCTGCGCGGCCGTGCTTTCGGGCAACCGCAATTTCGAGGCGCGCATCCATCCGAACCTGAAAGCCAACTTCCTGGCCTCGCCGCCGCTGGTGGTGGCCTATGCCCTCGCCGGCACGGTCATCAAGAACCTCGAGACCGACCCGATCGGCCAGGGCAGCAGCGGCCCGGTGTACCTGAAGGACATCTGGCCGACCAGCGCCGAGGTCGCCGCGGTGATGAATTACGCGATGGACCCGGCGACCTTCCAGCGCCTCTACTCGAACCTTGGCGCGGACAACCCGCTGTGGCAGAACATCAAGGGCGTCACCGGCCAGGTTTACGACTGGCCGAAGTCGACTTACATCGCCGAGCCGCCGTTCTTCGGCGCCAGCTTCGGCATGAGCGCCGGCACCGCCAAGGATGTGAAAGGCGCGCGCGCGCTCGGCGTGTTCGGCGATTCGGTCACCACCGACCACATCTCGCCGGCCGGTTCCTTCAAGGAAACCACGCCCGCCGGCAAGTACCTCATCGCGCAAAACGTGATGAAGGCCGACTTCAACAGCTACGGCGCGCGCCGCGGCAACCACGAGGTGATGATGCGCGGCACCTTCGCCAACGTGCGCGTGAAGAACCTCATGCTGCCGCCCAAGGCCGACGGCTCGCGCATCGAGGGCGGGCTCACGCTGTTCCAGCCAAGCGGCGAGCAGATGCCGATCTACGACGCGGCGATGAAGTACATCGCCCAGGGCACCGGTACCGTGGTGTTCGGCGGCGAGGAATACGGCACCGGCTCCTCGCGCGACTGGGCCGCCAAGGGCACGCAGCTGCTCGGCGTGAAGGCGGTCATCGCCAAGAGTTTCGAGCGCATCCATCGTTCGAACCTGGTCGGCATGGGCGTGCTGGCCTGCCAGTTCAAGAACGGCGAGTCGGCCGAGTCGCTGGGCATCAAGGGCGACGAGACGTTTGACATCACCGGCCTCGAAGGCGGAATCAAGCCGCAGATGGACGTGACGCTGACCATCACGCGCAAGGACGGCAGCAAGCACTCGACGCAGGTGTTGCTGCGCATCGACACACCGATCGAGGTTGACTACTACCTGCACGGCGGCATCCTGCCGTACGTTCTGCGCGAGCTGATCGCCAAGGCGGCCTGAGTCCGCGCGCCCGGACAAGTCGTTCCGGGCCACGGGCTGCAATCATGGCTGACGTTGCGAAAGAGGCCGGGCTATGCCCGGCTTTTTTCATGCGCGGACCGCGGAACCAGTCTTGGATGAGGCGACTCTTATCGGACATTGCCGCACTGCATGGCAGGCCCACCCTCACCCCCGCCCTCTTCCGCCCTGCAGGCGAGGGAGCTTCCTGAACGCCGGGGTGAAGGCGATTATTTTCCTTGCGCGAAACGAAGTCGCTTGCACGGTCCTTTTCCGGCATTGTGTCCCCAACCCTTGACATTTGAGGAGCCGAAAAATCAGTAACATCGACTTCTGTTTCCACCGCATTCTTCCTTGTCGTCCCCGCGCAGGCGGGGACCTCTGGCTTCGCCCTCCAAGTCAAAAAACGCAACTGCGTCGGCAGAAGTCCCCGCCTGCAGGGGATGTCACAAAATC
>DASUDU010000246.1:0-7305 GCA_036275435.1 Usitatibacteraceae bacterium
TCGAGCGAAAAATCGGCGTTGAGCGGAACGCCGACCGCTTCCATGCCGCAGAAGGTGGCGATCATGCGAAACATGACAAACGCGGGTTCAAGCGTGAGCAGCCTGGCACCTGGCCGGGCCAGCGCCAGTGCGACGATCTGGATGATCTCATCGGAGCCGTTGCCGAGCAGCAGCGGCTGGCCGGCTTCAAGCGCGAATGCATGGCGCAGGGCATCCTTCAGCGCCTCGGCGCCGGGAGGCGGATAGCGGTTTAGGCTGGCCGCAGCAAGTGCCTCACCCAGCCCGGCGCGCAGCGGCTCGGGAAACGCGTGGGGATTTTCCATTGCGTCGAGCTTGATCAGGCCGTCGGCCGGCGCCACGTGGTAGGCGCTCAGCGCGCGAATCTCCTCGCGAATCAGGGAAAGGCTCAAGTCGGGGCTACGCATCGGGCACGGATCCCAGCCTCGCCTCGGCCGATCGCGCGTGCGCCTCCAGTCCCTCGGCCCGCGCCAAGGTTGCGGCGACGGGCCCGATCGCGCGGGCGCCGGCCGCGGAAATGCGAATCAGCGACGACCGCTTCTGGAAATCGTAAACCCCCAATGCCGAGGAAAATCGCGCGGTGCGCGCGGTCGGCAGGACGTGGTTCGGCCCGGCGCAGTAATCACCCAGAGACTCGGACGCAAAATGGCCGACGAAGATCGCGCCGGCATGCCGCAGTTTCGGCAGCAGCGCATCAGGGTCACCCAGCGCCAGCTCCAGATGCTCGGGGGCGATGCGGTTTGCCAGTTCAGCCGCCTCTTCGAGGTCGCGAACCTGGATCAGTGCGCCGCGATTGGCGAGCGAGGCACGAATGATCGCCGCGCGCGGCATGTGCCCCAACAGGTGCGACATGGCCTGCTCCACGCGGTCGATCGTCGCGGCGTCCGGGCAAAGCAGGATGGCCTGGGCAATCTCGTCGTGCTCGGCCTGCGAAAACAGGTCCGCGGCCAGCCAGTCGGCGTTGGCACTGCGATCGGCGATGACGAGGATTTCCGACGGCCCGGCGACCATGTCGATGCCGACCACGCCGAACACATGGCGCTTCGCGGCTGCGACATAGGCGTTGCCCGGCCCGACAATCTTGTCCACGGCCGGGATGCTCGCCGTGCCGAACGCCAGTGCCGCGACGGCCTGCGCGCCCCCAATCCGAAAAACGCGGTCGACGCCGGCCAGCGCGGCTGCGGCGAGCACGGCCGGATTGACGATGCCATCGGGCGTCGGGGTCACCATGATCAACTCGCCGACACCGGCTACTTTCGCGGCCACCGCATTCATCATCACCGACGACGGGTAGGCCGCCTTGCCGCCCGGCACGTACAGGCCGACCCGGTCGAGGGGCGTCACGCGCTGGCCCAACACGTTGCCGTCGGCATCGGCCATGTCCCAGTCGCCCAGGCGCTGCCGCTCGTGGTACGCCAGAAGGCGCCGATGGGCGGTCTCGAGGGCGTCGCGAAGGTCCGCGGGAATCTGTTGCAGCGCCCGCCGCAGTTCCGCCTTGGGCACCTCGAGCGCGTGCGCCGAGGCTGGTGTCCAGCGATCGAATCGCGCGGTCAGTTCCAGCAATGCCGCATCGCCGCGCGCGCGCACTGCGGCGATGATCGCGCGTACTGCCGCATCGATGGATTCATCCTGCGTTGACTCGAAGGCCAGCAGTCCGTCCAGCTGGCTTTCGAAATCGGGCTGGGAGGTCTTCAGGCGGCGGATCAGCATGTCGTACTGCCTGCCGTCGCCGCAACGCGCCAAATCGCGGTCGGCCGTGCCGGCCTGCCGGTCGCGCCTGTCATCGGCCCGCGCAATTTCACGTGGGCACCCCGGCGCGCGCAAAGGCGTCGATGAGCGGCTGTATGGCTCCGAGCTTGAGTTTCAACGCGGCACGATTGACGATCAGCCGCGAGGAAATGGGCATGATTTCCTCAACCGCGACGAGCGCATTTGCCGCCAGCGTGTTGCCGGTCGACACCAGATCGACGATGGCGTCGGCCAGCCCGGTCAGCGGAGCCAGTTCCATCGAGCCGTACAGCTTGATCACATTGACGTGCATCCCCTTGGCGGCGAAGTGTTCGCGCGCCGTTTCCACGTACTTGGTGGCGACATTCATGCGCGCACCGCGCTTGACCGCTGCGGCAAAGTCGAAGTCCCTTCGCACCGCGACGGCCATCCGGCAGCGGCCGATCTTCAGGTCGAGCGGCTGGTAGAGCCCTTCACCGCCGTGTTCGAGAAGCACGTCCTTGCCGGCAACACCGAGATCGGCAGCGCCATATTGCACGTAGGTCGGGGCATCCGTGGCGCGGACGATGATCAGCCGAACGTCGGGCCGATTGGTGCCGATGATCAGCTTGCGCGACGATTCCGGGTCGTCTGCCGGGACAATCCCGGCGGCGGAGAGCAGCGGGACGGTTTCGTCGAAGATCCGGCCCTTGGAAAGCGCGATCGTGATCATGCGATGCGCTCGATGCGCGCGCCCAGCGCGGAGAGTTTCTGCTCGATCCTCTCGTAGCCGCGGTCAAGGTGGTAGATGCGGTCGACGATCGTCTCGCCGGCGGCAACCAGGCCGGCGATGACCAGGCAGGCCGACGCCCGGAGGTCGGTGGCCATGACCGTCGCGCCGGCCAGCCGCTCGGTGCCGTGCACGATCGCGGTGTTGCCCTCGATATCGATATGCGCGCCAAGCCGCAGCAGCTCCTGGACATGCATGAAGCGGTTTTCAAAGATCGTTTCCGTAACGATTCCGGTTCCCGTGGCGATGGCATTGAGCGCAATGAACTGCGCTTGCATGTCGGTGGGAAATGCCGGGTACGGCGCCGTCTTCAGGTTGACCGCGCGCGGACGTGCCGATGCGCTCAGTTCCAGGCTGGACGTGTCGCGCTGAATCTGTGCCCCGGCCTCGAGCAGCTTGTCGATCACGGCATCGAGCGTGCCCGGCGCAGCGTGGGTAACCCGCACGCGGCCGCCTGCGGCTGCGGCGGCGACCAGAAAGGTGCCGGTCTCGATGCGATCGGGCATCACGGCATACGTCGCGCCATGCAGTTCCGCTACCCCTTCGATGCGGATCACGTCGCTTCCCTGGCCGCTGATCTTCGCCCCCATGGCGATCAGGCACTGGGCCAGATCCACCACCTCGGGCTCGCGTGCCGCGTTTTCCAGGATCGTGCCGCCATCGGCCAGGCACGCCGCCATCATCAGGTTTTCCGTTCCGGTCACGGTGACGGTATCCATGAAGATGCGCGCACCCTTGAGCCGCGCGGCCTGGGCATGGATATAGCCTCCCTCGATGGCGATGCTGGCGCCCATTGCCTCAAGGCCCTTGATGTGCAGGTCGACCGGTCGCGCGCCGATCGCACAACCGCCGGGCAGGGAGACGCGCGCTTCGCCGCAGCGCGCCACCAGCGGGCCAAGCGCCAGGATCGATGCGCGCATGGTCTTGACCAGTTCGTAGGGCGCCAGCGGATTGTCCAGCCCCGAGGCGTCGAGTCGCAGGGTGCCGCCGGCTTCTTCGCCGCGCTCGCTGGCGACGCCCATTTGGGCAAGCAGCTTGACCATCGTGGCGATGTCGTTGAGTGCGGGCACGTTGCTGAGGACAAGCGGTTCGCGGCTGAGAAGGCTGGCGCAGAGAATCGGCAGCGCCGCGTTTTTCGCGCCGGAAATGCGCACTTCGCCGTGCAGCGGCGCGCCGCCGTGGATTTTCAGTTTCTGCATGAATCGGGCGTCCTAGGGTTGCCGCGCGGCCCATTCCGCCGGCGTCAGCGTTTGCATCGACAAGGCGTGGATTTCCTCGCGCATGCGCTCCCCCAGGGCGGCGTAGACCAGCTGATGCCGTGCTACCCGCGACTTTCCGGCGAAAGCGTCCGAGACGATCACGGCTTCAAAGTGCGCGCCGTCGCCGGCAACGGCCAGATGCTCGCAGGGCAGCTTTTCGCGCAGGTAGCCTTCGATGGCTTCGGGGAGGACCATGGGAAACTGTCTTGCGCCCGGGGCGGGCGCCGGCTTGGCGCGAAATCGCGCGCGGTTCTGTGGGTGATGCGTTGGATGCAACCTGCAGCTATTGGCGAAGCTTGAAGCCGGATTTTAGCAAGTAAAGGGTGACGGCCGAAAGGCAGACGAATGACAAGCCGGTGATGCCCAGCGACACGGGCAGCGCGACGTCGGATTGGCCGAAGAACCCGTGTCGAAAGCCGTCGATCATGTAGAAGAACGGATTGAGGTGCGAAAGTTCCTGCCAGAACTGGGGAAGCGAACGGATCGAATAGAAAACGCCTGCGAGGAACGTCAGCGGCATGATGATGAAGTTCTGGAAGGCCGCCAGCTGGTCGAATTTCTCCGCCCACAGCCCGGCAATGATCCCCAGGGCCGCGAGCATGCCGCTGCCGAGCAGGCCGAAGGCGACGATGGTTGCCAGGCTGTGCACGGGAACGTGGGCGAGGAACAAGCCGACGCCGAACACGCCGACGCCGACGGCCATCGCGCGCACGATGGCGGCAATCACGTAGGCGCCATAGAAATCCCAGTGCGAAAGCGGAGGCAGCAGGATGAAAATGATGTTGCCCGTGATTTTCGACTGGATGAGCGACGAAGAGGTGTTGGCAAAGGCATTCTGCAGCATCGCCATCATCGCCAGCCCGGGGATCAGGAACTGCTCGTAACGAACGCCGGGGAACGCGGCGTTCGATTCGGACATCACGTGTGCAAAGATCAGCAGGTAGAGCAGTGACGTCAGGACCGGCGCAGCGACGGTCTGGAAGGCGACCTTCCAGAAACGCAGGATTTCCTTGCGCAACAGGGTGAGGAATCCGTTCATTTGCGCATCAGCTTGACAAACACCTCTTCGAGGTCCGGCTCGCCGATTTCGACGGCAAGGATGCGCTGGCCGCTTTCGCGCAATTCCCGCAGGTAGTCCTCGATCTGCGCCGCGTCGTTCAACACCTTGCGAATCCACTCCTCGCCGGAGCGCGCCGCGATCTTGACCTTGAGGACGCGCTCGGAAAAGGCGCTCAGCAGGCGCGCGGTCGAATCGAGGGCAACCACCTTCCCCGCCTTGAGCATGGCAATGCGCGAGCACAATTGCTGCGCCTCCTCGAGGTAGTGGGTGGTGAGCAGGATGGTATGGCCGGCGCGATTGAGCTCGCGAATGAAGCCCCAAAGGGCTTGCCGCAATTCGACATCGACACCGGCAGTTGGCTCGTCGAGCACGATCACCGGCGGGCGGTGCACCAGCGCCTGTGCCACCAGCACCCGCCGTTTCATGCCGCCCGAAAGCTGGCGCATGTTGGCATCGGCCTTCTGCCCGAGCGCAAGTTTGCCGAGCAATTCGTCGATCCAGTTGTCCAGGGCGCGACCGCGGGCGATGCCGAAGTAGCCGGCCTGGAAACGCAGCGTTTCCCGAACCGAAAAGAACGGGTCGAAGACCAGCTCCTGGGGCACGATTCCCAGCGCGCGACGGGCGCTGCGGTAATCGCGCACCACGTCGTGTCCCATCACCTTGAGCGTGCCGGAGTCTGCGCGCGTCAGGCCGGCCAGGGCGCCGATCAGCGTGGTCTTGCCTGCGCCGTTCGGTCCGAGCAATGCAAAGAACTCGCCCGGCTCGACGCTGAGCGAAACACCATCCAGAGCGGCCAGCGCGCCAAAACGCTTGACGACGTTGGCAACCTCGATGGCGGGCGTCACGCCGGCTGGCCGGGGCAGTGAATGAGGTTGGTAACCCCGTAGAGCTCCGCCAGCGACTGCAGGTTGGCCGGCAAATGCACGTACCTCAAGGATTTGCCGAGCCGTTCCGATTCGCGGCGCCAATGCAGCATCAACGCCACTGCCGAGGAGTCGAACTCGCGCACGTTGGAAAAATCGATCGCCAAGCACTCCGGAAGCGCCTCCTGCCGGACATAGGCTTCGGTTTCTGCCAGCAGGCGCGGCATGCTATCCAGATCCAGGGCGCCTTCGAGCTTGAGCACCTCGCCGACCACTGTCGACAACATCGGTGGCTGCGTGACGGATTGGGAAGCTGCAGCCATGCGCCTACTTTGCCGCGTTTTTGGCGTTTCGCTCGGAGAGCGACTTGATCAGGCCGTCGATTCCGCTTTTCTGCACCTCGGTGTTGAACGAACTGCGGTAGTTGGTCACCAGCGACACGCCGTCGATCAGGACATCGTAGACCTTCCAGCCCGCGGCGCCCTTTTCCATGCTGTAGTCGATGGGAATTGGTTGCCCGCCGGGCTGGTTGATGAGGGTCTTGACCACCACTTCCGTATCCGCCGCGGCGAGCTTCAAGGGTTTGACCTCGATGGTCTGGTTGCGATACTGCGCCAGTGAGGTCGAGTAGGTGCGCACCAGCAACGTGCGGAACTCGTCGGTCAACGCTTTCTTCTGCGCGTCGGAAGCCTCGCGCCAGTTACGGCCCACCGCAAGTTGCGTCATGCGGCTGAAATTGAAATACGGCAGGACCTTCTCCTCCGCAAGCTTTTCGATCTTTTTCGCGTTGCCTGCCTGCAGGTCCTTGTCGGCCTTGATTGCGGCGAGGATGTCCTGCGTGTTGCGGCGGACCATTTCGTCCGGCGCGTCCTGCGCCAGGGCCGGGCACGCCACGGCCAGAAAGAAGAATGCGACAACCAATTTATTGAACATGTGTTTCGTGCTCGCGAGATGTGAAGGAACAAAGGCAGGGATGCCAGTGCATAACGCAGCCGCGCCAGCCGGGTTTACCGGAGCGGGAAAGGCGGGACCGGTCATTTCTTTTCGGCGTTGCCCTCGGCGGCCTTGCCAAACATGAATTGCCCGATCAGCCGTTCCAGAACAACCGCGGACTGGGTCAGCGTGATTTTGTCCTTGTCGGCCAACACCTTGTCATCGCCTCCGGCGTCGAGGCCGATGTAGACCTCGCCCAGCAGGCCGGAAGTGAGGATGGATGCCGAGGTGTCTTTGGGGAACTTGTAACGGGTTTCCAGCGAGAGTGTGACCACCGCCTGGAACTTCTGATTGTCAAAGCGGATGTCGTCGACGCGCCCGACCAGCACGCCGGCGCTCTTCACCGGGGCCTTGTTCTTCAGTCCGCCGATGTTCTCGAAGCGCGCCTCGACATTGTAGGTTGCCCGCGAGCGCTCGCTGTTGACATCGCCAACCTGCAATGCCAGGAAGGCAAGTCCGAAGAACCCGCCCAGTACGAACAGGCCTACCCAAAAATCAAAGAATTTCCGATCCATGATGCCTTCCCAGATTCCTGCTGACGATTCAGTGGGGCGCGCGAAGCATGAACCCGGTGAGGACCAGATCCAGCGCCAGCACACTCAGGGCCGAAGTAAC
>DASUDU010000247.1:0-8562 GCA_036275435.1 Usitatibacteraceae bacterium
TCGAGGCGCGCATCGCCGAATTGCGCCGCACGCTGCCGCCTGGCGTGCGCATCGAGATTGGCGGGTCGGTCGAGGAAAGCGCCAAGGGGCAGCACTCGATCAACGCCGGCTTGCCGCTGTTCGCCCTGGTGGTGCTGACGACGCTGATGGTCCAGTTGACCAGCTTTCAGCGCGTCGCGATGGTGGTCCTGACCGCACCGCTCGGTCTGATCGGTGTGGTTGCGGCGCTGTTGCTGTTCAACAAGCCATTCGGGTTCGTCGCCATGCTCGGCACGATTGCCCTGTTCGGCATGATCATGCGCAATTCCGTGATCCTCATCGACCAGATCGACAAGGACATCAAGGACGGCCACGATCCCCATTCGGCCATCATCGATGCCACCGTTCGACGCTGCCGGCCGATCGCGCTGACCGCGCTTGCCGCCATCCTGGCGATGGTGCCATTGACGCGCTCCGATTTCTTCGGGCCGATGGCGGTGGCGATCATGGGCGGGCTGCTTGTCGCCACCATCCTGACGCTGGTCTTCCTCCCCGCGCTCTACGCGCTGTGGTTTCGCATTCCATTGAAGGATCACGCACCGCAGCCGGGATAGGCGCTCGCGCGGGCGGCAAGGCCCGGCGCTCACGCTAGAATACGGCGGTGAAAATCGACCGTCAGTTCCCTTGCCTGCTCGTCGCGCTGCTTGTCGGGCTCGTTCCTTCGATGCTTGCGGCGCAACCGGCCGGCGCCGGTCCATCGCCGCCGCGCCCGAAGGTCGGGCTGGTCTTGTCCGGCGGCGGTGCACGCGGTGCGGCGCATATCGGCGTCATCAAGGTTTTGGAAGAGCTGCGCGTGCCGATCGACTACATCGCCGGATCGAGCATGGGCGCCTTGGTGGGCGCCGCTTATGCATCGGGAACCAGCGTCAAGGAACTGGAGGAGGGTCTGCTGTCGCAGGACTGGGATCGGCTGCTCACCGATGAGTCACCGCGACCGGATCGCAGCTTCCTGCGCAAGGAAGAAGACCAGAACCGCCTGCTGCGGCTCGAATTGGGCGTCAAGACCGACGGCATCCGTCTTCCGCCGGGTGCCATCACCGGGCAGAAGTTCGACGCGCTGTTCAGCCAGATCACGCGCAACGCCCCGCCGAGCATCCAGTTCGACGAGTTGCCAATTCCGTTTCGCGCGGTTGCCACCGACGCCGAGTCCGGCGAATTGGCGATCTTCGACAGCGGCAGGCTGGTCGACGCGATGCGCGCGTCGATGTCGGTACCCGGAGCGATTGCGCCTTACCAGATCGGCGAGCGCATCTACCTCGACGGCGGCCTGACGCGCAACCTGCCGGTCGACATCGCCCGCAAGATGGGCGCCGACGTGGTGATCGTGGTCAACATCGGTACGCCGCTGCTCAAGAAGCAGGACATCCAGACGCTGGTTGGTGTGTCACTGCAGATGGTCAACATCCTGACCGAGCAGAACGTCAGGAAGTCGATCGAGTCGCTGGGCGCGCGCGACATCCTGCTCTCGCCGCCGTTGGACACGGTCGGCGCAACCGACTTCAAGCTCGTCGCCGACGCCATCAACATCGGCGCGGCAACCACCCGCGCGAATGCGGACCGCCTGCGCGCATTGGCGATGGGTGAAGCGGATTTTGCGGCATACCGGCGCCTGCAATTGGCCAAGGCACAGCCGCCAATCACCAATCGCGAGCAGATCGCCGAGGTGCGCGTCACCGGGCTGGAACGCGCCAGCGAGGAAGACCTGAAGCGCACGCTCGGCGTCAAACCCGGTGACGCCATCGATTTCAAATCCCTGAACCTCGGCGTCAGCCGGGTGTTCGGCAGTGGCTACTTCGAACGGGTCAATTACAGCTTGCTCAACGACGGCGGCCGCAACGTGCTCGCCGTCGACGCGCGGGAAAAACAGTGGGGGCCGAATTACCTGAGGTTCGGGCTGTCACTGAACGCCGACACGGTCGGCGAGGGTCGTTTCAACCTGCTGATGCGCTACCTGCAGACGCAGTTCAACTCCTGGGGCGCCGAGTGGCGGACCGACTTCCAGCTGGGTCGCGACCGGCGCATCGCCACGCAGTTCTACCAGCCGCTCGGCGCGGCCGGCTGGCGCAACGCCGTCAGCGTCTCGCTGGGCGCCGAGGCCGTCAAGCGGCCGCTGGATTTCTATTTCAACGGCGTTCGCCTGACGCAGTTCCTGTTGTCCGGGAACGCGAAGTCGATTGACCTCGGCCTTGACCTGTCGCGCAACGCCGTGTTGCGCGTTGGCGTGGTCGACGCCGGAAACGTCACCAAGCAGAACATCGGAATTGCCACATTCCCGGACCCACGTTCGCGCGACAACGGCGCGCGCGCGCGGTTCCTGTTCGACAACCTCGACGACGCCAGCTTCCCGCGCAGCGGACGACTGCTGCAGCTCGACTACTACGCCGCGCTCGACGCCCTTGGCGCCAGCGAGAAGTACCGCAAGGCGGAGGCCAATTACCAGGAGCACGTGTCGTTCGGCGAGAACACCGCTTCGCTGGCCTTGCGCTACGGCCGCGGCTACGACGGCACCATCAACCTGTTCAACCGTTTTTCGTTGGGAGGATTCCTGCAACTATCCGGGTTTCGTCCGGGCGAGCTGCTCGGAACCAACGTCGGATTTGCCCGCGCCAGCTACCAGCGCCGGATGCTCGGTCTGCAGAACGCGCTGGGCCGCAACGTCTACGCCGGATTGTCCGCCGAGTTCGGCAAGGTTGCCGACACGCCCGAGTTGCTGCGCGATGCCAAGACGAAGAATTCGGCAACGCTTTACCTGGGACTGGACACGGTGCTCGGCCCTTTCTATGTCGGCTACGGCAAGGCGCAGGATCGCGGCAGCGTTTTCTACTTGTTTCTTGGGCAACCATGACCTGAAACCGTTGGAGGCGCTGGCCGCGATCCGCCTGTCGCGGCGCGAAGCGCTGCTCTGGCCGGCCCTCACCCTGCTGGCCGGGCTTTCCCCGGCAAGCCATGCAGGCGTCCGCCGGCATGCGCCGGCGTTTGCGCCGGTACCGGTCTCGACAGCCGATGAGATCACCATCGCCCGCGGCTATCGGCAACAAGTCCTGTACGCCTGGGGGGATCCGGTCTCCGACGGGCCGCCTTTTCGCGCCGATGCCGGGAACAGTGCAGACGAACAATCGCAACAGGCAGGCATGCACCACGACGGCATGCACTATTTCGCCTTGCCGCGCGGTTCGGCCAATTCCCGGCATGGCCTGCTGGCGATCAACCACGAGTATCTTGCCCAACACCTGCTTTATCCCGACGGCATGGCCACGTGGAGCGCCGAGAAATACGCAAAGGCCGCTGCGGCCGTCGGCGTGAGTGTGATCGAGGTCCGCCAGGCCGCGACCGGGTGGGAAGTCGTCCGGCCGTCCCGCTACGCCCGCCGCATCACGCTCGCGACCCCCGCCGAGTTACAAGGGCCGGCGCGCGGCGCGGCGGCAATGCGCACCGCGGCCGATCCCGACGGGGTGCGCGTGACCGGCACGTTCGCCAATTGCGCCTGCGGGTTCACGCCGTGGGGAACCTACCTTTCCTGCGAGGAAAACTTCCATTCCTGGTTTGTCATGCCCGAAGGCCAGCCTGACCACGGGCAAACCGCCTATCGCATTGCCAGGCGCAACAACCATCGTTGGCACGAATTCGACGAGCGCTTCAACCTCGACCGCCATCCCCATGAATTCAACCGCTTCGGCTGGGTTGTCGAGATCGACCCTTACGATCCGGCCTCGACCCCGGTCAAACGCACTGCCCTCGGCCGCTTCAATCGCGAATCGGCATTTACCCGGCTGGCCCGCGACGGACGCCTGGTCGTCTATTCGGGCGACGACGAGCGGTTCGAATGCGTTTACAAGTTTGTCACGCGCGACCGCTACGATGCGCGGTACCGCGAGCGCAACCGCAATCTGCTGGACCATGGAACGCTGTTCGTCGCCCGCTTCGATGACGACGGCACGGGCCAATGGCTGCCACTGATCCATGGCCACCCCGGACTGACCGCGGACAACGGTTTTGCCGATCAGGCCGGCGTGGTCATTGATGCGCGCCTGGCCGCTCGCGCCGTCGCGGCAACCCCGATGGATCGTCCCGAGTGGATCGCCATCCATCCGCACAGCGGCGAGGTCTACGTTTCCCTGACCGACAACAACCGGCGCGGGGAATCCGGACTGCCGGATGCCAACGCGGCCAATCCGAGGATCCACAACGTCGGCGGGCACATCGTGCGCTGGCGTGAAGCGGGAGCCGATGCGGCCGCGACGCGCTTTCGCTGGGACGTGTTCCTGCTGGGCGGGCCGAACGAGCGCACCGCCGGCCAGACGGGTGACGACTTTGCCTGCCCGGATACGCTGGTGTTCTCGCCCGACGGAACGCTGTGGATCGGTACCGATGGTGCGCCGCAAGTCGGACTGGGTAACGATGCCCTGCTCGCCGCCGATCCGCGAAGCGGCGCTGTGCGGCGCTTTCTGACCGGCCCGCGCGGCTGCGAAATCACCGGCCTGACCTTCACGCCGGACGGGCGGACCGCGTTTGTCAATATCCAGCATCCGGGGGCGGGTTTCGAGCACGATCCGCACTGGAAACCGTGGCCGTCGGGCGTGCCGGGAGAGCGGCCGCGCAGCGCGACCGTGGTGATCACGCGCAACAGCGGCGGTGTGATCGGTTCCTAGCCAGGAGCCGCCGGCACCAGACCCTGCACGGCGACATCAATCCCAAGGACCGGCGCGGCATTTTGGCCGAAATGCCGTTGGAAGCCGCGCCAGTGTTTGTGTTTCCCGTTCATCGACCAGATCCGCGTGTTGTGTATCGACGCCATCGTGCCGCGGACGTGGCCGCGCGCAACGCTACCGCAGCGCAACCACATCCGGCTACAATCGCGCATCGCGAAAGGCCGCCATGCTCAACGTCTTCATCCTCAACAACCGCCGGCTGAACCAGCTGCAGGTCGATACGCTCGACGACCTGAAAAACTCGGATCCGATCTGGATCGACCTGGTGTCGCCCTCGGACGAGGAACGCAGCTGGATCCGCGAGCTGTATGCCCTCGAGCTGCCGTCGCTCGAGGACATGCACGACATCGAGTCGAGCGCGCGCTTCTACGAAGGCGACCTGGGTGAACTGCACCTGCGATCGGACTTCCTGCTCGAAATCAACGAGGACGATTCGCGCAACGTCCCGGTGGCGTTCACGCTCAAGGACAACACGCTGCTGTCGTTGCACCTGGAGGATCTGCCGGTCTTTCGCCTGGTGCGCATGCGCGCCCGCACGCGGCCCGGCTACATCGAGGACGCCCGCGAGGTGCTGCTCGACCTGTACGCAACCGACGTCGAGTATTCCGCCGATGCGCTCGAGAGCGTGTACGCAGAGCTCGAGCGCATTTCCGCCTCGGTGCTGACCGAGAAGATGACCGACACCGAGGCCGGCAAGGTGCTGGCGCGCATCGCCAAGGAGGAGGACCTCAACGGCCGCATCCGCAGAAACCTCATGGACACGCGCCGCGCCGTGTCGTTCCTGATGCGGCAAAAGCTGCTGGAAGCGGACCAGATGGAGGAGGCGCGGCAGATCATGCGCGACATCGAGTCGCTCGACGGCCACACGGCGTTCCTGTTCGACAAGATCAACTTCCTGATGGACGCCACGGTCGGCTTCATCAACATCAATCAGAACAAAGTCATCAAGATCTTCTCGGTGGCCTCGGTGGCGATGCTGCCGCCGACGCTGATCGCCTCGATCTACGGCATGAATTTCAAGGGCTGGTTCCCCGAGTTGTCGTGGGACTACGGATACCCGTTTGCACTGGCGCTGATGGTCGTTTCGGTCGGCGTGCCTTTCGCCTACTTCAAGCGCAAGGGCTGGCTGGACTAGCCGCCGGACAGCGCGGCGACGACCCGCACCGCATCATCCGGGCGCAGCGGCGCGGCAAGCACGCGCCGCAACTCGCCGTTGACGAAAAAGCGGATGTGCGCACGCACCTGCCCCTGCTCGTCCACCATGCGAAAACGCATGCCCGGGTATTGCCGGTCGAGGTCGTCGAGCAAGGCGGCAAGCGTCGCGCCCACCGCCTCGACATCGCGCACGCCGCCGGTGTAATCGACCAGCGGCGTCGGCAGGTGCACCTTCAAAGCGTGTAGGCCTCGATGGCGAGGATTTGCGGAAGGTGCAGCATCAGGCAATGCCACTGCGCGCCCTCGTCAAAGCTGGCCCACACCTCGCCGCCGGTGGTGCCGAAGTAGAGCCCGAGCGGATCGGCCTGGTCCGCGCCCATTGCCTGGCGCTTGACCGTGAACCAGCCTTGCGCCTTTGGCAGGCCCCTGTCCATCCGCTTCCAGGTCCGGCCGGCATCCTTCGATCCGTAGACCGCCGGCTTGCCGGCAATCGACATGCGCGGCCACACCGAGGTGCCATCCATGGGAAACACCCACAGGCGGGCCGGGTCGCGCGGGTGCAAGGTCATCGGAAAGCCGATGTCGCCGATAGCCTTTGGCATGTTCGCGCCGATCCGTTCCCAGCGCTTCGCCGCTCGGTCAAGCCGGTAGATGCCGCAGTGGTTCTGCTGGTAGACGACATCGCGCGCCGCCGGATGCATGCGCAGGCAATGCGGATCGTGTCCCCAATCGGCCTCCGGGTCGGGCAGGAAGTCGGCTGCGCAGCCGCGGTTGAGCGGGGACCACGTCGCGCCTTCGTCAAAGCTTTCGAACACACCGCCCGGCGACATGCCCAGCATGATGTGCCGGGCATCGAACGGATCGACGTTGACCGAATGGACAATCGCCCCATCCGGGATGTTTTCCTTTTCGTCGCCGAGCCAAAGCGGCCGGTCCGGATGCCGGTTGAAACCTTCCACGCCGGTCCAGGTCAGGCCGTCGTCTTCGGAGCGAAACAAGCCGTGCGGCGAAGTCCCCGCATACCAGGTGCGCGGCGCCGAGGCGTGGCCGCGGGCAATCCAGAAGACATGGTGGACCGTCCATCCATAGCCGGTCCCGGAGCCCGGCGCAAATGCCGGCGGGGCCTTTGCTTCGGTCCACGTCCTGCCCAGGTCGACCGAGCGAAACACCGTCGGCCCGAGGTGTCCGGGACGCGCTGCCGCGAGCAGCGTTCCGGTCGCCGGATTCATGACGGCGTGATGGACGATCTGCCCGTGAAAGCGCGGCATCGCGCCATCGACCTTCCACGCCTGCCGCGCGCGATCGGCGGCAAGGACGAAAAGCCCCTTTCTTGTCGATACCAGGATCCGCGTTTGATTCTTGGACATGGCTGCTCCTTCACCGGGCAATTGGGTCGAGCCATTATGCCGCGGAAGGCGCGATCAGGTTGTCGAGAGGATCGTCTCGGAAATCAGTTCCGGCAATGCCGGTTCCGATTCACCAACGCGAAACGCGGCCTGCACGGCGGCGATGGCGGCATCGGCCTGCGATTCGGTACGCGCGTGCACCATCGCCAGCGGCTCCCCGGCCTCGATCGGTGCACCCAGTTCCGCGAATCCGGTCAGCCCGACGGCCAGGTCGACCCGATCGGCTGCCGACCGGCGGCCCCCGCCAAGTCCGACGACCGCAAGGCCCAGCGCCCGCGTGTCGATGGCCTCGATCCAGCCGCGCGCACGCGCCGCAACGGGGCGCGCAATGCCGGTTGACTGGAGGTGTTTCGCCGGGGACTCGAGCAACCCGGACGGCCCGCCGTGCGCCGCGACCATGCGCGCAAAGCGCTCGGCGGCGGCACCGCTTGCCAGGCTGTCCTCAAGGCGCCGGCGCGCGCGCGCGCGGTCGGTTTCGATCCCGGAGATCAGCATTAGTTCGCCGCACAACGCCAGCGCCACTTCATGCAGGCGCTGCGGCCGCGCCCGGCCGGCCAGGTAGTCGATCGCGCATTGCACTTCAATGGCATTGCCGGCACAGGGCGCCAGCGGCTGGTTCATGTCGGTGACCAGCGCGCAGGTTTTCATTCCGGAGCCGCTGCCCACCTCACAGATCGATTGCGCCAGCGCCACCGACTGGTCGCGCGTAGACATGAAGGCTCCACTACCGGTCTTCACATCCATGATCAGGGCGTCCAACCCGGCTGCGAGTTTCTTGGAAAGGATCGACGCGGTGATCAACGCGATCGACTCGACCGTTGCCGTGACGTCGCGTGTTGCGTAGAAGCGCTTGTCGGCCGGTGCGAGGTCGGCCGTCTGGCCGATGATCGAAACGCCAACGTCGCGGACGATGGCGCGAAAGGCCTCGGTCGAAGGATTGGTCCGATAGCCGGGAATCGCCTCCAGCTTGTCTAGGGTGCCGCCGGTGTGACCCAGGCCGCGGCCGGAGATCATCGGCACGAAACCGCCAACGGCGGCCATCATCGGCCCGAGCATGAGCGACACCGTGTCGCCGACGCCTCCGGTGGAGTGCTTGTCGACCACCGGTCCGCGCAGCGCAAGATCCTGCCAGGCCAGCACGCGGCCGGAATCGCGCATCGCCAGGGTCAGTTCCACGCGCTCCTGCTGGTTCATGCCCTTGAAGAACACCGCCATCGCGAATGCGGCGATCTGCCCTTCACCGATGCTCGAGT
>DASUDU010000248.1:0-2581 GCA_036275435.1 Usitatibacteraceae bacterium
GCAATGGCGAATACGCGATCGATGCCGGCACGTATACCTCTGCCGACGGGACCATCAACGCCGGGCAGCAGGTCAAGGTCCGCACAACCAGCGCAGCCGCCGCCAACACCCTGACCACCGCCATGTTGCGCATGGGCGGCGTCGAATACCCGTTCCGCGTCGGCACCGCGCCAGGAAGCGCCCCGCAGGCGCCGGACGGCAACATCATTTACTCCGTGGTCATTCCCGCCGATCCCGCGGCCGCGCCTGCAATTGCGAATTTCTCCGCTGCCTCGTTGCACCGGGTTACCTTGTCCCAGAACGGACCCACCCGCTCCTTTTTCGTTTCGGCAACGCCCTTCGATCCCTACGTTGCCTACCCGGCACGAACCGTCATGTTCTCAATGCCGAACGACAGCTACGTGACGCCGGGTGATTGGACCGCGACCGGCTCGTCCGGAACGTTGCCGCCGGGCATGCCCTATGTGTCGCTGAGCAATGGCCCCGGTTGCAGCAGTTACAGCTTTGCGAAGAACCGCCTCATCGTCCGCGAGATCGAATACGCGGCGGCCGACGTGGTGACCAAGTTGGCTGCCGACATCGTCTACACCTGCGGCTCGTCCGACAGCAACGCCGTCGCCTACCACTTCATCCGCTTCAATTCCACCTTGCCGATCGAGCACACGCGGACCCTGCCGGCGCCGCTGGAGTTTCCCGCGGTCATCGGCGCCGAACCCGGCACGACCGTCATATCCGCATCGGTGACCATCGGTGGCATCAACGTGACAGTTCCGGTTTCCATCACCGGCGGTGAATATTCGATCGACGATGGCCCGTTCACCGCGAGCCCGGGAACCATTGGATTGGGGCAGCGGATCCGCATCCGCGTCAACGCGCCCGCGCTGCCAGACCGGACTGCAAGCGCCACGCTCACGGCCGGCAGCGGCAGCGCAAGCTTCCTGGTCGGCACGCGGGCGGACGCGTTCCCGCAACCGCATGATGCCGCGCCGCTGGCGGTCCTGTACGAGCAGAACCGGCAAACCGGCGGGCTCACCCAGACCGTGATTTCCCCGGCAACCCTGGGTACGGTCGGCCAGTCTGCCTACGGCGGAGATTCGGGCAACGTGGTGATGGAGATCAAGCGCGCCAACCTGGCGCAGGGCCAGCAGGGCAATCCCCAGCGCTGGTTGTACTACTTTTTCCCCAAGCCGGGGACCACGCTTGCCCCGGGTACCTATGTCACCACCTCGCGTACGGCAACGGTCGACGGCCCGGGGTTCGACGTCTACTCGGAATACACGACTGCCGCGCGCTGCGCTGCCTCCTGGTACGCGGTGGGCAGCTATGTGGCGCGTCGTGTGGTGTTCCGCATTCACGAGATCGAGCGCACCATTTCCGGGGAGGTGCTGCGCCTGGCAGCCGATTTCGCGGAAACCTGCGCTGCCGACGGCGACGACACCAACGTTCCAGTCGCGGCTGTCATCGGCTTCATCCGTTTCAACTCGAACTGGCCGATCGACCACCAGATCCGCCAGCCGGTTCCGCTGGTGTTCCCGCCGGTTCTGGATGCGGCGCCTTCGGCCATCGTCGAATCGGCCGAACTCGCGCTCAAGGGATTTGCCGGTACCTTGGTCATGACCGTCGCCAATGGCGAAGCCAGCATCGATGGCGATGCGTACGGCGCGCAATTGCGCATGGTTTCCGCCGGCCAGCGGGTACGTGTGCGCACCACGGCGCCCGGGCAGGCCAACCAGATCAAGTCGGCAACCCTGACGGTCGGCGATGCCCCGAGCACGTTCAAGGTCGGCAGCGCACCGGGACTGGGCCCGAATGCCGGCGGGAACCCGCTGGTGTACTTGGTCAGCCAGGGCAACGAACCGCTTGGCCAGGGGCGCACTTACGTGCTTTCCGCAGCAACCCTGAACAGCGTCAGCGCCACCGTCTACAACAGCGGCACGATCCAGGTTGAGACCCCGCAATATCCAAGCGGCCCGGCAGGATTTTGGCGATTCCAGTTTGCCGGTACCGGCGGCCAGCTGCCGGCGCTGGGCACCTACTCGAACCCGCTCGGATACTACTCGACGTCACAGCCATTGATGTCGATTTCCGGGCCGGGCTTCTATTGTGGCTATCCGGCCTCTTATTCCGAGTTCGCGGTTCGCGAGATCGTTGTTTCGGGCAGCACGGTCCTGGCGCTGGCCATCGATTTTGTCCACTATTGCAGCGGCAACACCGATCCACTGTTCGGCTACATCCGCTTCAATTCGAGCATCGCCATCACGTTGCCGCCGGATACCGATCCTTCACCGTTCACCATCGGCCAGGTCAGTGGCGTTGCGCGCAATACGCCAGTGGTTTCGCAGTCCTTCACGCCATCCGGCTTCACGGTTGCGGTGCCGATCTCGATCAATGGCGGCGAATTCAGCGTCAATGGCGGCGCCTTTGGCGCCTCGCCGGGCATCCTCCAGCCGGGGCAGTCGGTGCGCGTGCGTCTGACCAGCGCGCCGGACTTTGCCACCAGCCGGTCGGCAACGCTGACCATCGGCGGGCGCAGCGCGATATTCCTGGTTTCCACCGGCTACCGCGATGCCGATCCGGAAGG
>DASUDU010000249.1:0-3663 GCA_036275435.1 Usitatibacteraceae bacterium
CAATCGCTCGATTTCGAGGTGCTCGACAGCGCCCGGCGCTGGATCGGTGCGGGGCATCGCGTCTGGCTGGTGACGGTCACGCAGACCTTCGGCGCCAGCCCGCGCCCGCCCGGTTCGATGATGGTGATGCGCGACGACGGGCTGATCGCCGGCTCGGTCTCAGGCGGCTGCATCGAGGACGACCTGGTCGCGCGACGCGACGAATTCAACGGCGCCGTGCCGCGCCTGCAGGACTACGGCATCGATGCCGACGAGGCGCGGCGCTTTGGCCTGCCCTGCGGCGGCCAGTTGCAGGTGCTGGTTGAAGCGGCGGTCGATGCACCGCGCCTGGACGCGTTGTTCACGCGCATTGCCGCGGGCGAGGTGTTTGCGCGCGCGGTCGATCTGGCCAGCGGCGATTGGCAGCTGCGCGCGGCCGGTGCCGCGGAGGAGACCGCCATCGGCGAACACCTGTTCACCTGCATCCACGGACCGCGCTGGCGCCTCATGATCATCGGCGCCTCGGAAATCGCGCGCTACCTCGCGGAGATGGCCAAGGCGCTCGACTTCCAGGTGCTGCTGTGCGATCCGCGCGAGGAATACCGCGCGGCCTGGCGCATCGAGGGCATCGGCTGGGTCGAAGGCATGCCCGACGACGCGGTGCTGGCCCTGCGGCCCGACCAGCGCACGGTGATCGTCGCGGTGTCGCACGATCCGAAGCTCGACGACATGGCGCTCATCGAAGCGCTCAAGGGAAATGCGTTCTACGTCGGCGCAGTCGGCTCGAAAAAAACCTCCGACGAGCGCCGCCGCCGCTTGCGCGAATGCGCCGAGTTCGGCCTGAGCGAGCGCGATGTGGCGCGCCTGCACGGTCCGGTCGGATTGGCCATCGGCAGCCGCACGCCCCCGGAGATCGCCGTTGCGATCCTCGCCGAGCTGGTTGCCGCGCGCAACAGCCGCGTGCTGGCGATGCAGCCGGGCGCCGCGCAATCCTGCGCCGCGTGATCACCGCGATCCTGCTGGCGGCAGGCGCCGCGCGCCGCTTCGGCGCGCAAAAGCTGCTGCAGGTGCTGCCCGACCGTCGCCTGGTCGTGGAGGCTGCGGCGCGGCCGCTGGTCGCCGCCTGCGGGCGGGTCATCGCCGTCACTCGCGACGACCCGGCGGTGATGCACGTGTTGCGCGCGGTCGGTTGCGAAATTGTCGTCAACGAGCGCGCCGAAGAGGGCATGGGAACCAGCATCGCGGCCGGCGTTGCCTCGATGATTGACTGTGGCGAACAGTGCGAGGGCTGGCTGGTCGCGCTGGGCGACATGCCGTTCATCAAGCCGGCGACCCTCGATGCGCTGCTTGGCGCGGGCGAAGCGAAAACGCACATTGTCGTTCCGGTGTTCAACGCGCTGCGCGGCCACCCGGTGCGCTTTCCCGGCCTGCTGTCGGATGAACTGGCGGCGCTGCATGGCGATCGCGGCGCGCGCCAACTGATCGACCGGCACCGCGAACGGCTCATTGCACTGCCGGTCGATGACAGTGGCGTGGTCGCGGATATCGACACGCCCGAGGATTTTGCGCGCCTTCTGGCGCAGCGCCGTCGCTGAGTGTCGCGCCCGCCACAGCCTGCTACAGGCGGCCGGGCGCGAATGGATTACGCTGCAAAGCGATCAACGCTCAGGAGGACAACATGAATGCAAGCGCCTGGCTGGCCTGGTTCGGACTGGTTGGCGTGGCGGCGTCGGCGCAGACTTCCGCGCCGCCGGCCAAACCCTGCACCGGGGCGGAGCACCGGCAGTTCGATTTCTGGATCGGCGACTGGGATGTGTTCAACCCCAAGGGGGAGCCGGCCGGAAGAAACCTGATCAGGCCGGCAATGGGCGGCTGCGTGTTGCACGAGCAGTGGGCCGGCAAGGGCGGCTTCAGCGGCGAAAGCTTCAATGCCTGGGACGCCTCCCGCGGGCGCTGGCACCAGACCTGGGTCGATGCCAGCGGCGGCGTGCTGCTGCTCGACGGCGTTTTTGCCAACAGCAGCATGACGCTCTCGGACCGCGACGTTACCGGGAAGAAGGACGCCAATCTCGTCAATGAAATCGCCTGGACGCCCAACGCCGACGGCTCGGTGCGCCAGCACTGGCGGGTGTCGAAGGACGGCGGCAAGAGCTGGACCACCTCGTTCGACGGCAAGTACGTCAGGTCCGCGCGGCCGCAGCCCTGAGGTTCGTGATGCCCTTGCGTGGCCCCGGGGCCGGGGTCAGATTGACCCTGCCGGCGCTCAGCCTTTCTTGCGCACCTTTTCGCCGGCCTCGATGCGCGTCTTCATGATGTTCTGCTCGGGCGGCAGCGGGCAGGTGGTGAACTCGGAAAACGCGCAGGGCGGGTTGTAGGCCTTGTTGAAATCGAGCGTGAAGGTCTCGCCGTCGGCCGGCTTGTAGTCGGTATACAGAAATCGCGAAGGCCGGTAAGTGGTGTCGCCGGAGGTGCCGTCGCGCATGACGAAAAACAAGTTGGCATCGCTGTTGCCGACCACGTCGAGCTTGTGCGGCACGCCGTTCAGTTTGAACTCGACGTAGCCGGGGCAGGGCTCATCGGAAACCTCGTCGATGACGTTGACGATGGGAATGGTTTTTCCCGGCGGGTAAGCCCGGAAGGTGGCCTCGACCTTGAACTTCTCGTCGGCCGCATACCAGATGCGCCCGGGGAAGGTCGAGCGCACTTTCGATTCGTTGTTGGCCAGGCGCAGGATGTACTTGCCGTCGCGGGTGATGACCGTCATGGACATGCGTCCGAGCGCGATCCACTCCTGTTTGCGCGGGTCCAGGTTCATTTCGCGCGTGCCGGTGAACGCCTTGCCTTCGGCGGTCATCCACACGCCCGGGTTGAGCGTGAGCATGACTTTCTTGTTGGCCGCGTCCACGTTGAATGTGCCGAGCTGCTCCGGCCCGACGCCCTTGAGTTCAGGCGGGAAGACGATGGCGTTCTTCTTTCCGGTGCCAAAGGTGTTGGCACCCGGCTTCATCTGGAAACGTCCTGCCAACGTCAGCCAGCTGTTGTCGTTCCGGAGCGAGGCTTCACGCGCGGCGCGCCATTTGTCGATCGATTCCTTGTAGGTCGGATCGGCATTGGCAACGGCGGCGCCGGCGGCGAAGGCGAGCGAAACGAGGATCAGGCGTGAAATCGACATGGATTTTCCAGTGGCGGGCATGCGGGGGTGATTGGTCGGTCGGGGCGAATTATGCGGCATTTCCATCGCGGGCCATTTGGGTTTCGACCATGGCCGGCGAGAGTTCGTTCAGACAGTTCATGTGGCCCAGTGGGCAGGTGCGTTTGAAGCAGGGGCTGCATTCCAGTCGCAGCCAGACCACGCCCGCCCTGGCCGACAGCGGCGGCGTGAAGCCGGGCGAGGAGGAACCATACAGGGCGGTGACCGGCACGCCGAGCGCGCAGGCCACGTGCATCAGGCCGGAGTCGTTGGTCACCACGTGGCTGGCGAGCGCAATGAGGTCGATCGCCTCGGCAAGGCTGGTGCGGCCGGCGAGGTTTTCGCAGGGCACACCCGCCTGCGCGGCGATGTCCGCGGCGATCGGCGCGTCGCCCTTGCCGCCGAACAGCCAGACCTGCGCGCCCCGGCCGTGCACCGAACGTGCCAGCGCCGCGAAATGCCGCGCCGGCCAGCGCTTGGCCGGGCCGTATTCG
>DASUDU010000250.1:0-5448 GCA_036275435.1 Usitatibacteraceae bacterium
GCTAGCAGGCGCGCAAAAGTGCAATTATCGCCGGATTGGGCTCACATTGCACTGCACAAATCCGGGCTTGTGCCGGCACTTACCGCGGCGGCGCGTCGAGCAGGGCGCGTGCGGCCGCCAGGACGCCTTCGGGAAAGGCGCACGACTTGCGGACTCGCGTGTCCATGTGTACCGCCTTGATCGTGCTTCGCGCGGCGATTGCGCCGGTTTCCTCGTTGCGCATTTCGTGGCCGAAGCGGATGCTTTTTTCGCGGATTTCCACGAGGTGGGAGTGGACGCTGACGATGTCCCCGGCGTGCAGTTCGCTCATGTACGACAGGTGCTGCTCGACCGCCGCCATGCCGCGCTGCGATTCGCGGAGAAACGTCGGCGTAATCCCCAAGACGTGGAAAAAGTGCCAGGTGGCCTCGTCGAATTTGCCGACGTACCACATGACATTCATGTGGCCGACGTGGTCGCCGTGCCACGGATAGACCGTGCCGCGGTAGGTCAGCATCGCCTGCGTGCTCATCGCCGGGTCACTTCGCCCCCATCCGAATCGCCCCATCCAGCCGGATCACCTCGCCATTGAGCACCTCGTTCTCGACGATGTGCTTGACCAGCGCCGCGTATTCCTCCGGCCGGCCAAGGCGGGAGGGGAACGGGATTTGTGCGCCGAGCGAGGCACGGATTTCCTCGCTCATCCCCTGCAACATCGGCGTGTCGAAAATTCCGGGCGCGATGGTCATGACGCGGATACCGAGCTTGGCGAATTCGCGGGCGATGGGCAGCGTCATGCCATTGACGCCGGCCTTGGAGGCCGAATACGCAGCCTGACCGATCTGGCCTTCGAACGACGCGACGGAAGATGTATTGATGATCACACCGCGCTCGCCAGAGGCATTGGGCGCTTGCAGCGACATGGCGTGTGCGGCCAGCCGGATCACGTTGAAGGTGCCGATCAGGTTGATTTCCACCGCGCGGCGGAAATTGGCCAGCGAATGCGGGCCGTTCTTGCCGACCACGCGCTCGCCCGGCGCCACGCCGGCGCAGTTGACTGCGCCGTGAATGCCGCCGAAAGCCGACTTGGCCGAGTCCACGGCGGCTTGCACTTGCGCCTCGTCGCAGACATTGGTTTCGATGAAGCGCGCCTTCGGCCCCAGGTCTGTTGCTTTTTTCTCGCCCGCTTCCTTGTTGAGGTCGGCGATGACGACGTTGCCGCCGTTGGCGACAATCATCGCGGCGGTTGCCGCGCCGAGGCCCGAGCCGCCGCCGGCGACGAGAAAGGTGGATTGGCTGATTTGCATGGGTGATCCGCGAATGCAGGGAAAGGGCCACCATTATAGGTGGCCCGACCACCATCAGGACCAGCCACACAACTGCGCTCGATCAGGATTCCGGGCCTGTGGCCCCCGCATTCAATGAAGGTGATCGATCTCAGGCGCCGGCCGATGCCGGATGGCAAATCCGGAATACGGGCGGTTCACGCATCAGGACCGCTGCGGGCACTCGATACCGAGAAAGGCGCAAGCCTCGGCCATGTCGGTGGTGCTGAAGACGTTGCCGCCGCGGTTGTTGGCGGTGTTTTGCAGGATTTTCGAGGGCAGGTGAATGTCCGGCGGCGTGACGACCGCGATCCGGAACGCGCCGCCAAGCGCTTCGGCTCCGCGCTCGCCCAGCGCAAAACGATGGCCGACGCTGGGGGAACCGCACAAGTCAAGGCCGTCGATCAGCACGCGGTCGATGCCGCCGGCGCGACAGTGCTTGAGGATATTCTCGATCACTTCGAATGCGCGGCTCGGCTCGTAGTCGCCGCTGGCGCGAACCAGCAGGTGTGTGTCATGGACGGTGTAGTTGAGCTCCATGCTTGCAGGGCAGACTCACCGGCCGAAACGGGCAAGGCCGGCCAGGTCGAGAACCGTAATGCCGCCATAATCGACCGTCAGCAGCCCGGCCGCCTCCAGCACGTGCAGCGCCTGGTTGACGCGTTGCCGCGAAACCCCGGACAGCAGCCCGAGTTCCTCCTGCGAGATTTGCAGCCGCAGGCCCAGACCCGGATAGAGCACCGGGTTGAACAGGTTGGACAGCACGCGCGCCACGCGGGCATCCGGTTCGAGCAGGCGTTCGCCCTCGATCAGGGAAATGAACTGGCCCAGCCGTTCGTTGAGCTGGACGATGAGGAACCGGTTGAAGGCGATGTTGTTGTCCAGCAGGTGAAAGAACGACGCGCGCGGCAGGTAAGCAATGCGGCTTTCGCGCAACGCCAGGATGTCGTAGCGGCGCGGCTCGGTTTTGAGCAGCGAGCCTTCGCCGAACCAGGCGCCCGGCGGCAGCCCGGTCAGGCTGGTCAGCTTGCCTTCGGAGGAGAACAGGCTCATCTTCGCCAGCCCGTCCATCACGCCGATCCAGTGATCGACCGATTCGCCCTTCTTGCACACGAAGCCGCCGGCCGGGACGCGCCGGACCAGGATGTCTTTCTCGACCTGACGCAGCTGGGCGGCCGTCAGGTGTCCCGCCCAATGCACCCGCGCCAGATAGTCGCCCAAGCTCGACGGCTCGGCGGTCAGGCGGGGCTGGCGGTCGGTGGTTTTGGTGCGTTGCAGCATCGAAATTGTCTTTCCGGCGACAACTATACACGGTGCCTTCCCCTAGACTCCGACAGGATTTGGCGCGATCCGGTCGTTTCGTGGATGGCGCTCCCCGGGAGAATGGCTTGACGATTGCGCGCGACCCTCGTGACCTGACCACGTTTCCGCAACTGCTGCAAAAGCACGTGCGCGAACGCGGCGAGGCCATTGCCATTCGCGAGAAGGATCTGGGGATCTGGCAAAGCTGGACCTGGCGCGAGGCCGATGTGCAGATCCGCGGCATTGCCGCGGGGCTGGCCGCGCGCGGCTTCAAGCGTGGCGACCACCTGGCGATCATCGGCGAAAACCGTCCGCGCCTGTACTGGGCACTGACCGCGGCGCAGTTGCTGGGCGGCGTGCCGGTGCCGTTCTACCAGGATGCGGTCGGCGAGGAAATGGTGTTCGGGTTCCAGAACGCCGAGATCGGTTTTGCCATCGTCGAGGACCAGGAACAGGTCGACAAGCTGCTGGAGATCCGCGACCGCTGTCCGGCGCTGCACACCATTGCCTACGACGATCCGCGCGGGCTGCGCCGGTACAGCCAGCCGGGCCTGATGGCCTTCGATGCGCTGGTCGAGGGCGGTCGTGTCTTTGCCGCCGCGCAGCCGGGCTACCTCGACGCCGAGATTGCTAAGGGAAAACCCGAAGACGTCGCCGCGCTGTTTTTCACCTCGGGGACGACCGGCAATCCCAAGGGCGTCATGCTGTCGCACCGCGCCATGATTGCCGCCGGGCGCATGTACAGCGAGTTCGAGGGCCTCGGCCCCGGAGAGGAACTGCTCGCCTACCTGCCGATGGCCTGGATCGGCCAGAACCTGTTTTCCTACGCGCAGGCGATGGTGACGGGCTTTTGCGTCTGCTGCCCCGAATCGGCCGACACCGTGATGACCGACATGCGCGAAATCGGCCCGACGTACTACTTCGCGCCGCCGCGCGTGCTTGAGGGCCTGCTGACCACGGTGATGATCCGCATGGAAGACGCCGGCTGGCTCAAGCGCAAGGCCTTCCACTTTTTCATGCGCGAAGCGCGCAAGGTGGGGGTGAAGATGCTCGAAGGGCGCGGCGTGAGCCTCGTCGACCGCGCCCTGTACCGCCTCGGCGACTGGACGGTGTTCGGCCCGCTGCGCAATTCGCTGGGCATGAGCCGCGTCAAGGTCGCGTACACGGCCGGCGAGGCGATCGGCCCCGACTTGTTCGTGTTCTACCGTTCGATCGGCATCAACCTGAAGCAGCTCTACGGACAGACCGAAACCACCGCCTGCGTCTGCGTGCAGGGCAACACCGCCGTCAAGCCGGACACGGTCGGCCCGCCGCTCAAGGGCGTCGAGGTCAAGTGCAAGGACAACGGCGAGATCGTCCTCAAGTCGCCGACGCTGTTCGACGGCTACTACAAGAACGAGGCCGCTACCCATGAAACGCTCGATGCCGAAGGCTGGTTCCACACCGGGGACGCCGGGTTCTTCGACCACGACGGCCACCTGAAGATCATCGACCGCGCCAAGGACGTCGGGCAGATGGTCGACGGCACGCTGTTTGCGCCGAAGTACATCGAGAACAAGCTCAAGTTCTTCCCGTACATCAAGGAGGCGGTGGCCTTCGGCGACAAGAAGAGCGAAGTGGCGGCGCTGATCAACATCGACTTTGCGGCCGTCGGCGACTGGGCCGAGCGGCGCAACCTGAGCTACGCCGGATACACCGACCTGGCCGCCAAGCCGGAGGTGTACGAACTGGTGCGCGAGTGCATCGAAAAGGTCAACGCCGACCTCGCCGCGGACGACAAGCTGTCCGGCTCGCAGATCCACCGCTTCGTCGTGCTGCACAAGGAACTGGATGCCGATGACGGCGAGCTGACGCGCACCCGCAAGGTGCGCCGCGGCGTCATCGGCGACAAGTACGCGCGGATCATCGATGCGCTCTACGGCACCGAACCGCACGTCGAGATGGATGCCGTGGTACGTTTCGAGGACGGCCGCACCGGCACCATCCGCGCCAAGCTCAAGGTCGGCACCGCGAAGACCTTCCCGCCGCTTGCGGCGCGGGCGGCATAGGGGTGGGCATGGTCGCACAGCGCAAAATCGGCGACGTGATCCTGGCGGTGGAGGGCATTTCGCTTTCCTTCGGCGGCGTGCAGGCCCTGACCGACATCAGCTTCGACGTGCGCGAGCACGAGGTGCGCGCGATCATCGGCCCCAACGGGGCGGGCAAGAGCTCGATGCTCAATGTCATCAACGGCGTCTACCACCCGCAAAAGGGGACGGTGACCTTTCGCGGCGAGCGGCGCGAGCGCATGGACCCGCACCGGGTCGCTTCGCAAGGTGTCGCGCGCACCTTCCAGAACATCGCGCTGTTCAAGGGCATGAGCGTGCTCGACAACCTGATGACCGGGCGCAACCTGAAGATGAAGACCAACGTGCTGCAGCAGGCACTCTACTGGGGGCCGACGCAGCGCGAGGAGCTGGCGCACCGCGAGCGGGTCGAGAAGATCATCGATTTCCTCGAGATCCAGTCGATCCGCAAGACGCCCGTGGGGCGCCTGCCCTACGGATTGCAAAAGCGCGTCGACCTGGGCCGTGCGCTGGCCATGGATCCGACGCTGTTGCTGCTCGACGAGCCGATGGCCGGCATGAACGTCGAGGAAAAGCAGGACATGTGCCGCTTCGTCCTCGACGTCAACGACGAGTTCGGCACCACCATCGTACTAATCGAGCACGACATGGGCGTGGTCATGGACATCTCCGACCGCGTCGTCGTTCTGGACTACGGCAAGAAGATCGGCGACGGCACGCCCGACGAGGTGCGCGCCAACCAGGCCGTGATCGATGCCTACCTGGGAGTGGCACAC
>DASUDU010000251.1:0-6699 GCA_036275435.1 Usitatibacteraceae bacterium
GTGCCAGCTCTCCAGCGCCGACGTGACGTCCCCCCCGGTCTTGAGCAGCGACAGCACCTCGGCCGCGGTCATTTCGAGCATCGTCGTGGCGGAACCGGTGTTGCGCGCGACGCGTTCGCGCTCCGCCGCGGCCGGGGTCAGCGTCGGCAGGATGTCGCCCTTCGCGACGGCGCGCGCGCGCGCGCGCGGCGCCGGCCGGGTTGTCGGGCGCGGTGCCGCGGCGCGGCGGGTGGCGGTTCCTGGGATTCGGGTACGGGTCTTGGTCGTGGCCATGGTCTTCGGGTGATTGCGGTTTCGGAAAAAAGATTCTCTCGGCGGCGCCCCTCGCGGCTGCCGCGCGGCTACTGGCGGGGTGGCTACAGGGCGCGCTCGATGGTCTGCACCAGCTTGCGCAATGTTTCCACACGTGCCCAGGGTTTGTCATCCGAGGCGATGACATGCCACGGCGCGATGTCGGACGAAGTGCGGTCGATCATGTCGGCCACGGCGCGCTCGTAGTCCGGCCATTTCTTGCGGTTGCGCCAGTCCTCGTCGGTGATCTTGAACTGCTTGTGCGGGGTGTTGGCGCGTTCCTTGAAGCGCCGCAGCTGTTCCTTCGGGCTGATCGCCAGCCAGAACTTGGCGACGATCGCGCCGCCGACGGTGAGCTGCTCCTCGAACTCGTTGATTTCGTGGTAGGCGCGCAGCCAGTCTTCCTCGGAGCAGAACTTCTCGACGCGCTCGACCAGCACGCGGCCGTACCAGGAACGGTCGAAGATCACCGCATGGCCTTTCTGCGGCACATGGCGCCAGAAGCGCCACAGGTAGGGCTGGGCCCGTTCCTCGTCGGAGGGCGCGGCAATCGGCACCACGTGATAAAAGCGCGCATCCATGGCGCGCGTGATGCGGCGGATCGTGCTGCCCTTGCCGGCGGCGTCCATTCCCTCGAAGACCATGACGATCGAACGATCCTGCATCTTGCGGTGGCGCGTCAGCAGGCTCAGTTCGCCCTGCAGCTTGTCGAGCGACTTGCCGTAGCTCTTGCGGTCGAGCTTGCGCGTGTAGTCGGCCGTGTTGAGTACGTCCTTCTTGTCGATCGACGGCTGCGGCAGCGGCTCGGCCGGGCCGGTGACGGCCGGCGCGCCCTTGAGCCGGCGCCGCAAGGCATCGAGCAGCAGGCGCCCGGCGGTGAGCGAGCGGTACTCGTGGTTGCTGCCCTCGATGATGTGCCAGGGCGCTTCGCCCGTGGAGGTCTCGCGCAGCGCCAGTTCGCACACGCCGACGAATTCGTCGTAGTGCTTGAAATGCTGCCAATCCTCTTTGGTCACGCGCCAGGCGGTCTTCTTTTTCTCCGACAGCGCCTTGAGGCGCGCCTTTTGCGCCTTTTTTGACAGGTGGAACCACAGCTTGATGATCAGCGCGCCCTCGGCGACCAGCATGCGCTCGTGGTCGCGGATGCGCGCCAGGCGCTGCTCGAACTCGGCGCGGCCCTCGTTTTCCATCACCCGCTGCAGGATCGGGTCGGTGTACCAGGAGCCGAACAGGATGCCGATGCGCCCTTTCGGCGGCAGCGCCTGCCAGAAACGCCACATCTCCGGCCGTGCGCGCTCGGCATCGGTCGAGGCGCCGAACGCGTGGGTGTGGATGTGCCGCGGGTCCATCCACTCGTTGAACAGGTTGACGGTCTCGCCCTTGCCGGCGCCATCGACGCCGTTGACCAGCACGATGACCGGGAACTTCTTTTTTTCCAGCAGCTGGTACTGCACATCGAGCAGGTCGCGCCGGAGCTTCGGCTCCTCGCGCTCGAACTCGGATTTTTTCAGCGTGTGGCCGATCTCTGCGGATTCAAACATGGCAAGCCTCCGGCGCCGTGGATTCACAGCATATTCCGTTTCAAGTGTCGCGCCGATCATCGGCAATGTTTTTGACTTGCGTCAGGATTTGCCGGTCAATCAATCGACCCGGAACCGGAAAAAATACGGCACGCTGTTGGGCGGAAAGACCGCGCTGACATTCGGCTTCATCGCCCAGGGGATGACCGCCTGGTGCAGCGCCACGACCGGCAGTTCGCGGTTGATGATCAGCAGCGCCTCGCGCAGCCGGGCGTCGCGGCGCGCAAGATCGGGCTCGGCGCGGGCCTGGTCGATCAGCGCATCGAACTCGGCGTTGCTGTAGCGGCCGTAGTTGCCCTCGCCGTTGCCGGGCGCGCCCGGCGTGTGCAGCAGGTACTGCAGCGTGTAGTGCGCGTCTGAGGTCGGCGTGCCCCACGACAGCAGGTAGAAGCTGGTGTCGTATTTCTGCAGCTTGGCGAAGTAGTTGGCGGTCGGCACGATGTTCGGCTTCACGGCAATGCCGATGCGCGAGAGCATCGGCGGGATCGACTGGCAGATGTCCGCGGCCGGCTGGTTGTTGCCGCAATCGAGCGTGATCGCGAAGCCGTTCGGGTAGCCCGCTTCTGCCAGCTGGCGGCGTGCCGCTTCCGGGTCGTAGGGCTGGCGGGTGTCGGCGTCCTTGGCATAGCCGCCCTCGGTGGGCGTGACCAGCGTGCCGATCGGCTTCGACAGCCCGCGCATCACTTTGGTGCGGATCGCCTGCACGTCGATGGCGCGGGCGACGGCCTCACGCACGCGGCGGTCCTTGAGCGGGTTCTTGCCCTTGACGCTGGAATACAGCAACTCCTCGCGGAAGGTGTCGAAAACGAGGTACTGCACGCGCTCCTCCGGGCTTTCGAGGATCTTCACGTTGCCGCCGGCCTTGAGCCGCGCGATGTCCTGCGGCGGCGGGTCGTTGACGAAGTCGACCTCGCCCGAGAGCAGGGCTGCGGCGCGCGTCGCGGCGGAGCGGATCGGCAGCAGCGTCACTTCGCTCAGGTTGCCCTTTTCCGGGCTCGAACGGTTCCACCAGTCGGCGTTTGCGGTGAGCACCGTGCGCACGTCGGGCTGGCGTTCCTTGACGCGGAACGGGCCGGTGCCGTTGGCGTGGCGCGCGGCGTAGGTGTCCTCGCGGTCGCGGTAATTCTGCGGAACCGTCGCGTTGTGCTTCACCGCCCAGGCCTTGTTCATGATGCGGAACTGGAACAGGTGGTTGAGCAGGATCGGATTCGGTTCCTTCATCTTGAACTCCACCGTCAGGTCATCGACCTTCTTCACCGCGGCCACGCCCAGCACCGAGGACTTCAGTTGCGACGTCGGCGCGCTGACGCGCTCGAATGAAAACACCACGTCGTCGGCGCTGAACACGGCGCCATCGTGGAACTTCACGTTCGCGCGCAGCTTGAACCGCCAGGTCAGCGGGTCGGGCTGGGTCCACGAGACCGCCAGCCACGGCACCAGCTTGAAGTTCTTGTCGCGGCCGACCAGGCCCTCGTAGACATTGGACAGCAGGCGGTTGGTCACCGCGAGCTGGGCCGAATGCGGGTCCAGCGTCTGCGGCTCGTCCTGGGTGGCGTACCGGAGCGTTTTGGCGTCCAGCGGAGCGGCGGCTGCGAAGGCGAAGAGCAGGGCTATCCAGACAGCCATGCGCCGGACGGATCGTTGCGGCACGCGTCCTCCCGAGGGTTGTAGGCTTGCAGCAGTATAGGGTCTGGGCGGCGCAGCGCATTGCCCCGGGCGGTAGGCCCTGAGGCGGGTAAACCCGGATTTTGCGGCCTGTAGGGGCGCGCGGGCCGCCAAACGCGGCGGAATCGAAGCGTCGGTATGAGTTAGATCAGAAGTTTGCCGATTTGGCCGTGATTCAATGGCCCCCGGTTTTTTGTTTTGGAGAGCCTGCGATGAATGCAAACAAAGGATGGCTGTCTATCCGCGGACTGGCTGGTATCGGCCTGTTGCTGCTGGCCGGGCTGGCCGGTGCAGCCGACAAGATCAACTATGGCGCCGCGATTGACGATGCCGGACGCCAGCGCATGCTGACCCAGCGCATCGTCAAGGCGTATTGCCAGGAAGGCATGATGGTCATGCCGGAGCAGTCGCGCGCGCAGCTCAATGCCTCGGTGAAGCGCTTCGACAAGCAGTTGCAGGTGCTGCGCCACGCCACGCCGGACGCGCAGACGCGCGACGCCCTGGCCAAGGTGGCCGCCGCCTGGAAACCGTTTCGCGCCACCGCGACCGGCAAGGTTTCGCAGGCCGGCGCGGCGACACTGGCGCAGCAATCCGAGGTGGTACTCAACGCGGCCAATGACTTTGTCTTCCTGCTGCAGGCGGCAGCCGGCACGCCGCAAGCGCGGCTGGTGAATATTTCCGGCCGGCAGCGCATGCTCTCGCAACGCCTGGCCAAGCTGTACATGCTGCGCGCCTATGGCATCGATTCCCCGCAGATCCGTGAGGACATCGCCGCAACGACCGAGGAGTTTTCCACGGGCCTGGCGACGCTGCGCGCGGCGCCGGAGAACACCGCCGCGATCAAGGGCGAACTGGATGCCGTGGCCATGCAGTGGGAGTGGTTCAAGAACGCGTTGTCGATGCAGGGCGCCGAATCGCATGCCTACGTCGTCGCCGACGCCAGTGAATCGATCCTTTCCAGCATGGAGATCGTCACCGCGAAATACGCGCTGCTGGGCAAGAAGTAGGCCTGCAGCCTGTAGCGGTCGCTGCCAGTTCACGCCAACGCGGTACACCCCGCGAAACCGTTCGCCCTGAGGTATCGAAGGGCGAACGGCCCGGCGACAACAGTTCAAGCCGATCAGCGCCTAGCGCACCACACCGCGGCTGAGCCACTGGCCCCAGACGGCGGCGCGCATCGACTTGGACTGGACGCCCGGGTGCGCGGCCAGCGCCGCCATGAGCGTGGCGTCATCGCGACTGTTGGCGAACAGGATTTCCGCAACCGCCCCGGATTCGGGCCGGTACCAGGCACCGAACACGCCGCGCGCGACCAATTCCCGCAGCACCGCCTCGCCCGCGGCCTGGTCGCGCTCTGCTTGCGCCGTGGTCGGCCGCATCAGCAGCGCGATGCGCACCTCTTCGATGCCATTGGGGTCGATGCCCTCGTGGTTCAGCGCCTTCTCGACGCGCGCGGGTTCGGCATTGAGCGTCATGTAGCCTTCCCGCACGTAGTCGTCCGGCACGAAGTAACCCGCCAGCTCCTCGCGCGTCGCGGCCTTGACGACGACGATGCCGCGCTTGACTTTCGCCGGGTCGCGCAGCGGCCCGGCGGCGAACAGCTTCTTTTCGCCGAACAGGCGCTGGAAGTTGGCGATATGCCCGCGCTGCATTGCCGCGACCGCCTCCTTGTCCGGAGGGGTCGGCTTGCCGGTTTCGAGAAAGATGAACCAATCGCGTTGCGGTGGCGCCGATGGCGCGGGGGTGGGCAAGGCCGCGCAGCCGGCCAGCAGGCAGGCGGCGGTGGCGAAGATTGCGATGCGTTTCATCGAGACTCCCGGAGGGGCAGGCTGCGGCACCAAACAAAAAAGTCCAGAACTGGCGCAGCTTATCGGCCGATTATGGCCTGAACACCGCGCCAGTATTGGAGTTTCGTCCCGGCGTGGGCTGTGCAGTTTCGTTCGCCGCTTCAAAATAACACTATGCTGCCGCAACTTCTGTCATTCGCATACGAGGCACCCATGGACCGTCGCAGCTTCCTCAAAGCCGGCAGCGCCGGCATGCTCGCCGCAACGTCGTGGCGGATGGCCGGCGCCGCATCGCGCCGACTGCGCATCGGCATCATCGGCACCGGCATGCGCGGGCAGGTGCTGCTCGCGGAACTCCTGAAGCGCGACGACGTCGAGGTGATTGCGCTCTGCGACATCGAGCCGATCATGCTTGGGCGCGCCTTGGCCATGATCGAAAAGGCCGGCCGGCCGAAGCCGAAGACCTTCGGCGAGGACGCCGACCGGCGCGCCTACCGCCGGCTGCTGGAATTGCGCGAACTCGATGGCGTGATCATCGCCACGCCCTGGGAGTGGCACGCGGCGATGGCCATCGACGCGATGGAGGCCAAGGTCGCGGTCGGCTGCGAAGTGGTGGCCGGCATCTCGCTGGACGACCACTGGAACGTACTCAACACGCAGTTGCGCACCGGCACGCCCTACATGCTGCTGGAAAATGTGTGCTACCGGCGCGACGTGATGGCAGTGCTGCAGATGGTGCGCGCTGGTTTGTTCGGCGAGTTGATCCACCTGCAAGGCGGCTACCAGCACGACCTGCGCGGCGTGAAGTTCAATTCCGGCAAGCCCGACGAACCCTACGACAGCGGCGTCGAATTCGGCACCAGAAGCTGGAGCGAGGCGCGCTGGCGCACCGCGCATTCGATCAGCCGCAACGGCGAGCTCTACCCCAGCCACGGCATCGGCCCCTTGGCGATGATGGCCGACATCCACCGCGGCAACCGTTTCACCCACATCAATGCGTTCGCCACGCAATCGCGCGGGCTTAGCGAATACATCGCCAAAAATGGCGGCGCCGGGCATCCGAACAACAAGGTCCAGTTCGCGCTGGGCGACGTGGTCACCACAACGCTCAAGTGCGAGAACGGCCAGACGATCCTCCTGCAGCACGACACCTCGCTGCCGCGCCCGTACTCGCTCGGTTTTCGCGTGCAGGGCAGCAAGGGCCTGTGGATGGACGTCAACAAGTCGATCCACATCGAAGGCACGAGCCCGGCGCACCGCTGGGAAGACGCCAAGCCCTGGCTGGAAAAACACGACCACCCGCTGTGGCAACGCCACGCTGCGAAGGCCGAGGGCGCCGGGCATGGCGGCATGGATTTTTTCGTCGTGCACGCCTT
>DASUDU010000252.1:0-2186 GCA_036275435.1 Usitatibacteraceae bacterium
GCGCACCATCAGCAGGAGGCCGGCGGCGCGCGCCTCGTGCCAGCCGGATTTCAACAGCGGCAGCGCCACTTCCAGCCCGGCGTCGGAGAGATCGCGCACGAATGCACGCAGCGCCGGGGCGCGGATGCCGAGGAAGCGGTCGCCCTCGCCGTATTCACCCTTGCCGGTTTTGAAATAACGCAGCGCGAACTCGGCGATCGTCCGGTTGCCCATCGCCAGCAGGCGGCCGAGCGCCTCGGCGGCGCTGATCGCGTGGGCGGTCATGGTCTTGGCGTTGCGGCCACGCGCAGCGCGTGGCGCGGATGTTGCGGCGCGCGGGCGACGAACTTGCGTGCGCGCCCTCGGCCTTGTGGCTGTGCCTACTTTGCGCTTTGGCGCTTTTGCCATTCGTCGGCCAGCTCCTTGCCGGTCTTGTAATGCGGCACGCGCCATGCAAGGCGCCAAGTGCGCTGCACGAACGCGTTGCTGCCCTTGATTTCACCGTTCCAGTAGCGCTCGGCCAGTTCGAGGTTCTTCTTCTGGTCCATCAGGAAGTAGTTGCGCGACATCTCGCCGCCGAACATGTAGAGCTTGCCGTCGATGATCTTCCAGGTGTCCGGGTCGCCGCCCCAGGGGATGCCATAAACGATGCCGTTGCTGCAAAAGCCGCCGTACTGCGGCACAAAGCGCGCCGGCTCCCTGAGGAACGCGGCCTTGTTGTCCTCGCTGGCGAAGCGATAAACCACGCCGTCGTGCTCGGCCTTGATGCCCGGCTGGCCAAGGACATGCTTGCCGGCGACGAAATAGGCGACCGGGTCGTAGCCCTTCAACATCAGACGTGTGTCGGCGCCATCGACGGTCAGGTTGTACGGCCCGCTGGAGGTGCAGGCCGCCAGCAGCATGGCGACCAGCGCCAGCGCCGCGAGCTTCAGATTGCGCATGTTCATGTTCCTTTTTCCGCCAGCGATTTCAGGTTGGCCAGGCCGCCCTCGAAATCGGGGCCGAGCATGCGGTCCATCAGCGCAGCAAAGTAGCGGCCGATCGGGTTCATGCCGACATCGCCCTCGCCAATCCAGGTGACGCGCACGCCGGGGCCGGCCGGGGCGAATTCAAGCCGCCCGCTCAGCTTGCCGTCCCAGCCTTCGACGGAGAGCTTGTAGGCAACGGATTTGTTGAACTCGGTGACGGTGAATTCCATCTCGCCATTGCCCTGCGACTTCGATTTCCACGCCCACCTGGCGCCGACACCGGCCGGCGGGCCGGAGTAGCTCACCTGCATCGCCGGATCTCGCCGGTACCACACGCCCCAGCGCACCCAGTCCTTCGGGTTGTAGACCAGCGGGTAGACCTTTTCCATCGGCGCGGCGATGTCGATCGAGCGCTGCACCGAATAGGAGGACGGCAGCAAGAAACCGATCAGCAGGAGCAGTACGACCAGCCCGAGCAATCCGAATACGATGCGCTTGAAAGTCTTCATGGCGATACGATTGACGAGGCGACGATGGCCGCAACCATACACCCGAACCGTCGGACCGGACAAGGTTGCAGGGGTATAATTTACCCCCTGCATTCCCGGATTCACCATGAAACGCCACCGCAGCAAATCCCCCCTCCGCCTGACCCGCGATGCCGAAAAGCTGATCACGCTGTCCACCGGCCTGCTGGCCTCGGGCAGCCGCGCCGAGGATCGCTTCTGGGAAAACCAGATCAGCGCGCTGGCCGGCAAGCTGGTGACCAGCGGCAACGACGCCGCGCTCGAGGCTGCGCTTGACCACACCTTCCAGAGCAACAGCGCCGCCTACGACGTGCTGATGGAGCTGGTCGAGGGCGCCACCGAAAGCGGCACGCTCGAGCGCGACGGCGCGCAGTGGGACGTGCTGCTGATCGCCATTCCGCTGGTGGCGTGGACCAAGTACGCGCTCCCCTCCGGCCCGATCGCGCGCGAAGCGCTGGATGCGATCGTGCCGCACCTGCACGGCCACGTGCTGGCACGCGAGGCGCGCTGCGCGATGAGTCCCTACCTGTACAGCATCGACCAGATCCCGCGCGAAATGTCCGGGCTGCACAAGCTGATGGTCAAGCTGGGCAACGCGGCGATCGACGGCGGCGATCCGCGCATCGATTTTTCGCGCTACCCGGAAACCGCGCCGATGCTGGCCGACGCACGCTTTCTGCTCGCGGCGGTGGCCACGCCGGCGGGCCATCCC
>DASUDU010000253.1:0-10228 GCA_036275435.1 Usitatibacteraceae bacterium
CCCCGCCGGCAGGCCGGTTTCGATGTTGGCCGCGAGCGTCTCCGTGTCGGCGGTGTTCAGCGCGATGACAAGCCTCTCGTGGCCCAGCTTCATGTCGTACACCAGGGCTCCGGCGCCGGCATCGTTGCTCTTGAGGATGCGTGGACTGCCGCGCGAGAGCACGCGATGCTCCCGGCGCAGGGCGGTGAGTGTGCGGATGTACGTGTACAGCGGCGCGTCGGCATCGAAGCGATCGTATCCGCCCGATTGGTAGCCGGCCTTGAACATCGCCGCCCGCGGCACGTTGAATGCCTGTTCGGTGCCGTAGTAGATCGTCGGAATGCCCGGCAGGGTCATGATCGCGAGCAGGGCCTGCTTGAGCGCGGTCGACGATGCGCCGGCAAGGAAGCGGTCGACATCGTGGTTGTCGACAAACGTCGGCATCAGGTGCGCCCGACGGTGGATTTTCATCATCGCCTCGATGCGATGGCCCAGTTCCGAGGTCGGTTTGCCGCGTGCGATGACGTTCTGGATCGCGCCGTACAGCGGGAAGTTCAGCATGCCCGGCATCCGCGGACTGCCCGCGCGATCGTTCATGTAGCCTTCGATCTTGCGCGCCTGGCGCGTCTGCCCCGGGCCGTCGATGCCGAAGCCCTCGCCAAAGACCAGGAATGCGTCGCGCCCGGTGGCGCGTGCCACGCGATCGATGCCCGGGTTCCGCGCATCGGCCGAATGCAGGAAGTCCTTGAAGAACCCGGGCGCGACATAAAACGCGGTGTCGACGCGAAAGGCATCAACGCCGGCCTCTCGGATCCAATACGCATAGCTGTCGCGCAGCGCGGCGCGCACCCGCGGGTTGTCCGTGTTGAGATCGTCGAGCCCCGACATCTGGAACGTCATTTCCTGGCGCGAATCGGCGTAGTTCGAAACGTTCGGCGTCCAGTGGTAGACGGCTGCCTGGCGATCGGCCGCGCGACGCGGGTCGTTGAGGTCGAAGGGCGGCTGGCTCGGCCGCGGCACCGGCGCAGTCCTGTCGTGCGCAATGTAGCCCGACTCGGGGCGGCCAGGTTTCCAGTTCGGGCCGTAGGAGAAGTAGTCGCCCGTATGGTTGACGACGATGTCCTGCACCAGGTAGAGGCCCGCGCAGTGGATGCGCGAGGACAGGCGCTGGTAGTCGGCCAGGGTTCCCAGGTGCGGATCGACCTTTTTGAAATGCTCGGCCCAATACCCGTGGTAGCCGGTGATGTCACTGTGCGGGGCGCGCCACTGGTTGGCCACCGGCGGCGTGATCCAGATCGCGGTTGCTCCCAGGCCCTTGATGTAGTCGATGCGCCGCTCGATGCCGCGCAAGTCGCCACCATTGTATTTTTCCGCTTCGCCGGCAGCAAACTCGCCGGCTCCCTGGTCGTTGTTGCCCGGTTCGCCATCATCGAAGCGATCGGTCATCAGGAAATAGATGACTTGGTCACGCCAGTCGGGTGACGGGACGTGGAGCAATGCGGCTGCGCCGTCCGCGCACGTCGCGGTTGCAGCGGCACCAGCGCTGAACGGAAGCAAGGCAGCCAGCGCCGTCGCCAGCGTGCGTGCGCTGCATATCCCGCGGCCCCGCTTCGTCGGCACGGTGACAGACAGCAATCTGGGAAAAAGGGAAGCTGGCATATCAGGAGTTTCTCTTTTTTTCTGTAGGAATACTACTATTTGAACGCTTTTCTGCGATGGATCAGCGCCAGAATAGGACGCGGACCGAATCCGACGGACAAAATAAACTGTTTAAAAACAAATATTTAATATGGTCTTTGGCATTCTTGCAACAGGCCAGAAGATTGGGTTTGACTTCCATATAGTTTTATTACACAATTTGGCGGTCACTGCTAGAAATTCCGCAACATCTTTTTTTTTGCATTCAAGAAATCCGGGCCTACGCGTCACCACGAGCCCGGCACCATTCATTCGAGCTAGGACAGGAGAGAGGGTCAATGAAGAAGCATCAGACAAGCGCGTACTCGTACGTCTCAAGGGAATCCGGCTTCAGGAAGAGCCCCATCGCAGTCGCCTGCGCATTGGCCCTGTTCGCCGGCGCGGCGACCGCACAGCAGCCTGCGGAGCCGCCCAAGGTTGACCCGGCAAAAAAGGAAGATGCCAAGGCTGACCCGAAGAAGGAGGGTGCTGCCAAAGCGGCTGGCGCACAAACCCTCGATACGGTGATCGTCACCGGCATCCGCCGCGGCATCGAGGAGGCCATCTCCGTCAAGCAGGGATCGAACTCGATTGTTGAGGCGATTTCGGCCGAGGATATCGGCAAGCTACCGGACAATTCGATCGCCGAGTCGATTGCGCGCCTGCCGGGCCTGGCTGCGCAGCGCGTCGCGGGCCGCGCGCAGACCATCAGCATTCGCGGCCTGTCTGGTGACTTTGCCGGCACCGTGCTCAACGGCCGCGAGCAGGTCAGCACGGGCGACAACCGCGCCGTGGAGTTCGACCAGTACCCGTCCGAACTGCTTTCTGCGGTGGTCATTTACAAGACGCCGGACGCCGGCCTGATTGGCCAGGGTCTTTCCGGAACGATCGACCTGCAGACCGTGCGCCCGTTGTCGTTCGGTAAGCGCACCGTGGCGGTGAACCTGCGCGGCGAGAAGAACTCGCTGGGCAAGCTCAACGCCGACAGCAAGGATCGCGGCAGCCGCTTTAGCGTCTCCTACATCGACCAATCGGCAGACAGGAAGCTCGGCTTCGCGCTGGGCTACGCGCGGCTCGAGTCGCCCAGCCAGGTGCAGCGCTGGGAAGCCTGGGGATACCCGGATTCGCAGGGCAAGCCGGGTGTGCCGAACGGCACCCTGCTGCTGGGCGGCAGCAAGCAGTTTGCCGACTCCACCAAGGGAACGCGCGACGGCTTCATGGGCGTCCTGGAGTGGAAGCCGAATGCTGATTATTCGAGCCTTGTCGACGTTTACTATTCGAAGTTCGACCAGAAGTCGCTGTTGCGCGGCTATGAAGCCGGCCTTGAGTGGGGCGGCGGCACCCTGTCGAACCCGACGGTGTCCAACGGCCTCGTGACGGCCGGCACCTGGACCAGCATCAAGCCGGTCCTGCGCAACGACCAGAACAAGCGGGAGGACGACATCACCGCGATTGGCTGGAACAACAAGTTCAACCTGAAGGGCGGCTGGACTGCGGTGGGCGACCTGAGCTATTCGAAGGCCAACCGCGACGAGTCGATCCTGGAAACCTACGCCGGCACCATCAGCGCACGCGACACCGTCCGCTTCACCACCGACGGCAACGGCCGCCCGACCTTCACCTATGGCCTCAACTACGCCGACCCGAACATCATCAAGCTGCTCGACTCCGGCGGCTGGGGCCAGGACGGCTACATCAAGTTCCCGAAGGTTACGGACGAGATGAACTCCCTGCGCCTGACCGCAAAGAAGGACCTGGACGGTTTCTTCAGCGGCATGGAGTTCGGCGTGAATGTCTCCAAGCGTGAAAAGACCCGCTTCGTCGATGAGTATTTCCTGACGCTGAAGACTCCCAACACGACGGTGCCGGGCAACCTGCTGATCGCGCCCACGTCGCTGTCGTTCATCGGTGTTCCGGGAATCCTTTCGTACGACGTGCAGGGTGCGCTGAACAGCCTGTACAACCTGCGCAGCAACATCAACAACCGCGACATCATCAACAAGGAATGGCGCGTTGAGGAAAAGGTTGCACTGGCCTTTGCCAAGTTCGACATCGACAGCGAATGGGGCGGCGTTCCGGTGCGCGGCAATGCCGGCGTCCAGATCGTCAATACCGACCAGAGCTCGACGGCCTCGGCGGTGAGCAACAGCGGCCCGGCATTCCTGCGCGTGCCGTTCAGCGACGGCAAGAAGTACACGGACGTGCTGCCGAGCCTGAACCTGGCGTTCAGCTTCCCGTACGAGCAGACCATCCGCCTGGGCATTGCCAAGACCATGGCGCGTGCCCGCCTTGACCAGTTGCGCGCGGCGAACAACTTCAGCATCGACCTCACCAAGCGCCTGTATTCGGGTGACGGCGGCAACCCGCGCCTCGAGCCGTTCCGCGCCAATTCGGTCGACGTGTCGTGGGAGAAATACTTCGGCAACAAGGCCTACATCGGCGTGGCCGGTTTCTACAAGAACCTGCTCAATTTCATCTACCAGGACAAGATCGCCAAGGATTTCACCGGCTACCCGAACAACACCACGGTCACGGTGCTTTCCAACATCGGCGAGTTCTCCACGCCGATCAACGGCAAGGGCGGCAACATCAAGGGCTTCGAGTTCTCGGCCTCGCTGCCGCTAAACCTCGTGACACCGGGGCTCGACGGCTTCGGCGTCGTGGCCAGCCATTCGGATACCAAGAGCGGCATCAAGCCCAACGGCCCGAATGGCGGCACCCAGCCGCTGCCCGGCCTGTCTCGGCGCGTGACGAACCTCACCGGATACTACGAGAAGTACGGATTCTCGGCACGCGTCAGCCAGCGCCAGCGCTCGGACTTCGTCGGTGAAGTGACCGGCTTCGGCGCCGACCGCGAGTTCCGCTACATCAAGGGCGAGAAGGTCATCGACTTCCAGGTCGGCTATGCCTTCGAGTCCGGCGCGTTGAAGGGCCTGTCGGTCCTGCTGCAGGTCAACAACGCCAACAACGAGCCGTATCAAACCTACGACGGCACGCCGAACAAGCCGAACCAGTACACGACCTACGGGCGCACCACCCTGCTGGGCGTGAACTACAAGTTCTGACGGCTCGGCTCCGGAAAAACCCCGCCGGTGGCATCCTGGCGGGGTTTTTTTTTGCGGGGCGCAAAGCTGGGAAAATCACCGCACCCGACGGCCATCCGAAAGAGGCAACGCCATGGACCCACGCAACCCGAATCGCATCAGGCAGATCGTCATCGTCGGCGGCGGCACCGCGGGCTGGATGTCGGCGGCCCTGCTTTCCAAGGTGCTCAGCCGCGAATACGACATCCGTCTGATCGAAAGCGACGAAATCGGCATCGTCGGGGTGGGGGAAGCGACGATTCCGCAGATCAAGCTGTTCAACCAGGCCCTGGAGCTCGACGAGGACGACTTCGTGCGCAAGACCAAGGGCAGCTTCAAGCTCGGCATCGAATTCGTTGACTGGACGCGCCAGGGACATCGCTACATCCACGGCTTCGGCGTCAACGGACAGGACCTTGGCCTGATTGCCTTCCATCACTACTGGCTGCGGGCGTTCAGGATGGGCAAGGCCCGCGACCTGGGCGCGTATTCGCTCAACACTGCCGCGGCACCGGCGGGAAAGTTCATGCGCTCGGCGCAGGTCGAGAATTCGCCCCTGAACAACATTGCCTACGCCTACCACTTTGATGCCGGGCTGTACGCGAATTACCTGCGCGGCCAGGCCGAGGCGCGCGGCGTCAAGCGGATCGAAGGCAAGATCGTCAGCACGGTGCTGCGCGCTGCGGACGGGCACGTCGAGTCGGTGATCCTGGCCAGCGGCGAAACGGTGAGCGGACAGTTGTTCATCGATTGCTCCGGCTTTCGCGGCCTGCTCATTGAGCAGGCCCTCAAGACCGGCTACGAGGACTGGACACACTGGCTGCCGTGCGACCGTGCCATCGCGGTGCCCTGCGCCAATGCCGGCGATCCCACGCCCTATACGCGCTCGACCGCGCGTCCGGCCGGCTGGCAATGGCGCATTCCGCTGCAGCACCGCATCGGCAACGGCCATATTTTTTCCAGCAAGTTCATGAGCGAAGACGAGGCCACGGCCCTGCTGCTCCAGAACCTGGACGGCGAACGGCTCGCCGAGCCGCGCACGTTGCGCTTTGTGACCGGCCGGCGCAGGAAATTCTGGAACAAGAATGTGGTGGCGGTCGGTCTTTCCAGCGGCTTCATGGAGCCGCTCGAGTCAACCAGCATTCATCTGATCCAGTCGAGCCTGGCGCGCCTGGTGATGTTCTTTCCGACGGCGGGATTCGAGCAGGCCGACATCGACAAGTACAATCAGCAGACGCATTGGGAGTTCGAGCGCATCCGCGACTTCCTCGTGTTGCACTACCACCAGACCGAACGCGACGACACGCCGTTCTGGAACTATTGCCGCACGATGTCCATCCCGCCGGAATTGAAGGAGAAGATGGACCTGTTCCGCGCCAACGGGCGCTTTTTCCGCGAGGCCGACGAGTTGTTCAGTGTCACCAGCTGGACGCAGGTCATGGTGGGCCAAGGCCTGATGCCGCATGGCTACCATCCGCTGGCCGAAAACCTCACCGATGCCGAACTCGAGGAATTTGTCGGCGGCATTGAAAGGGTGATCAAGCGCTGCGTCGAGATCATGCCCACGCACGGCGAGTTCATTTACAAGAATTGCGCGATTCCCGAATTCAAGCCCGCGGCCATGATGTCCAAGGCGGCATGAGCCGTACCTTGGCGTCTAGGTCGCGCGGCGCGAGCAGGTGTAGAACCCGTTCAAGGTAAGCCGGCCCTGTGCCGGATCCTCCGTCAATCGCTCCGGCGCATCGATCGAGCCGCTGTGAAACTCGCCCCCGTCGTAGAAGATCAGGCGGTTCCATCTGGCCGGAACCGTTGCCAGGTGTTCGAACCAATTGTTCGAGCCGCTGAAGTACGCGCGCGCAATGCCGTGCACCCGTTCGAACGTGACCGCATCGAGGGTGCTCGAATCGTGGATCAGCTGCCGGGTTTCGAGGTCACTCCGGCGGGCGCGATAGAACGCCGTGCCGCCGAGCGATGCATCATGGAACAGGTAGAGCACCGAGGCGATGATGCATTCGCCCGCCTCGAGTGTCTGGCTGTCGCGATGCGGGATCGTCTGCCGTGCCTGGAGCTGGTCCGGCGGCGTGGTGACCATCGCCAGGCGCACGTTGGCGTGGCGCACCCGGCGCGCGCCGAGGCGGCTGCGCACGGTGCCCTGGAAGAACTCGGTGGCGCGGTCGCGGATCGTTTCGTGGAGCGGGAACATGACCCCGGGGTAGGCGTTGTGCGGCGAAACCTGCAACTCACGGCGTTGCGTGCAGGCCAGCGCAACCAGCGCTTCCGGGTTTTTCAGCGCCTCGTCGAATATGATGACTTCGCGGCCGGGCGCGAGCTCAACAACGCTTGCCGGCGCATCAGGATTGAAAACGATCAAGGGAGCCCTTTCCGCACATGACCACAACAGAGATATTTCTGGTCGCGATGATCATCATTTTCGCCGTTCCATACCTGATCTGGCGAATTGGTGGCACCGACTATTTTGCGCCGTTGGTGGTGGTGCAGATCATCACCGGAATTCTGCTCGGCCCGGGCATTCTGGGCAGCATCTTTCCGGACTATTACGCGTTTGTCTTCACCCGCGATATCGTGCAGTCGCTTAACGGCATCGCCTGGTGGGCGGTGATGATCTTTGTCTGGATCGCGGGCGTCGAGCTTGACTTGAAAAAGGCCTGGCAGCACCGGCGGGAGAGTTTCATCACCGCCGGATTCGCCATGACTGTGCCGCTGGTCCTCGGCGCCCTGGTCGCCGCGGTGCTCGCCACGCAACCGGGATGGATGGGCGCCAAGTCGTTCCCTTGGCAGTTCATTGCCGGCGTCGGCATGGCCTGCGCGGTGACTGCCTTGCCGATCCTCATCCTGCTGATGGAAAAAATGGAGATCCTGCGCACCGCGCTGGGCCAGCGCATCCTGCGCTACGCGAGCCTGGACGACATCGCCATCTGGGGCGTGCTGGCCCTGGTGCTGATGGACTGGGCGCGAATCGGCAAGCAGGCCGCGTTCCTCATCCTGTTTGCGATTGCCGTCCTGCTGTATCGGCGGCTGATGCAGGCAATTGCCGAGCGCGACCGCTGGTATGTGAGCCTGGTGTGGCTCGCCGCCGTGGCACTCGGCGCCGATTGGGCGGGACTGCACTACATGGTCGGTGCCTTCCTGGCCGGCGCGGTGACGGAGAGCGAGTGGTTCGACCAGCAACGCATGGACTTGTTGCGCCATCACGTGCTGCTCGTTCTCATGCCGGTGTTCTTCCTCTCCACGGGCCTGCGCACCAATTGGGAAGTCGGCGGCCCGATGGTGTTTGGCGTGGCAGCGATTCTTCTGTTCGCCGCGGTGGCGGGAAAACTGATTGGCGTGCATTTGGCGGGCCTGACCCTCAATTGGGCACCGGGCGAAGCCGGCATCATCGGCTGGCTCCTGCAGACGAAGGCGCTCATCATGATCATCTTTGCCAACATCCTGCTTGACAAGGCGATCATCACCAATGCGATGTTCACGGCGCTCCTGTTGATGGCGGTGGCGAGCACCATGCTCACCGTGCCGGTGGTGACGCCACGCCTGTTGAAGATGCGCGAACTGGTGGGGCGATCCAGTTAGAGGATGGCCGTTTGGCAGGCAGATCGCGAGGGCTGGCGCGGCGCTTGAGGCATTTGTGCTTCAAACGCTGCGCCAGTGCTTGAGTTTCACCAGAAGGGCGTCAGCGGCGCGCCAGCAGGAAGCCCAGCACGCGCTCCAGGCGGTCAGCCCAGTCGGCCTCGTTGTGCGCAGTGCCATCGATCACCGCCGTCACGGCATTCGACGGCGTGTATCCACGATCGCGAAGCACTTCGGCAAACAGGCGGTGTGCCGGGGCATACAGCGAGTCGAGCCAGTCGTCACCGCGATCGCTGTAAATGCGGTGCGTGGCAGGATCCGGCAGCGTCTTGCTCATGTACATCATGGCAGCCAAGGGAAGCGCCGCATTGCGTACGCGCTCGCGTCCCCAAGCCGTCGGCTTCCCAACCCAATGGGTGGAGAGTCCCGCCGTGCCCCCAAATACGTCGGGGTACTCGCACAGCGCGTAGATCGAGATCAGCCCACCCATGCTCGAACCGGCGATGAAGGTATGTTCCCGTCCGGGGCGTGTGGAGTATTTCCTGTCGACGGCCGGCTTCAATTCCTCGACGACGAATTTGAGATAGGCATCGGCGCGCAGCGTCCCATTGGCCACTTCGGTCTCGTATTCGCGGCGCACGGCATCCGGCGCAAAGGCCAGGAATTTCTGCGGGTAGTATTCGGCATAGCGGTCCTTGCCGTTGTTCCAAATGCCGACGATGATCGTGTCCTCGATTTGGCCGCGCTTCATCAGGTTGCTGACCGCCAGATCCGCGCGCCAGGACTTCATCGTCCAGTTGAGTTTGCCGTCGAACAGGTTTTGCCCGTCGTGCATGTACAGCACCTGGTAGCGCTTTGCCGGGCTGTAGTCCGCGGGCAGCCAGACATCGACGTGGCGCGGAGCGACATGTCGCGAAGGAAATTTCTCCAAACGCTCGATGCGGCCGGCCGATACCTCGGGCAGCGGGTCGATTACGGTCTGCGGAGTTTGCGCGGCCGCGCCGGAAGACCATGCAGACACGATGAGCCCTGCAAGCCAGCGCTTCATGGGACGTGACTCGATAAAAAAAGTGCAATACCGGCGTGCCTTTTCGGCCGAAAAGGTTCCAAATGCCGCGCCAGTGCGTGCGTTTCTGATCTGCATCCCACGTTCACTCGCCGATCCAAGCCACCCCACGCAGTGCAGGTGCATTCAGGGTTACCTCATCGCCGTTGACCTCCATCTTCGATGCATCGCTCACCGGCTGCCATCGCACCGACCGCGCCATCGCGGGCAGGGTCACGCGAACGGCTTTGCCCGTGCCTGCATTGTTGAGTGCCACCAGCGCCCAGGTGCTGCCCAGGCGCCGCGCCATCACCACCACCTGATCGTCAACGAACAACGGCGCCATGGTCTCGCCATGACGGAACACCGCGTGCCGGTTGCGCAGCGTGGTCAGCTGCTTGAAATACGCGCGCATCGCTTCGTCCGGCTTGCCGCCCAGGTCGGCCCATGGATACGGTCCGCGGTTGTACGGATCGTCGCCGCCGGTCATGCCGACTTCATCGCCATAGTAGATCGCCGGCGATCCAGGGTGCGTCATTTGCAGGAACACGGCGAGCTTGAAGCGCTGCTTGGCGTCCTCGATTTGCGCCTTGGGCGTCTTGTCGCTCTCAAAACCCAGTACATGCAGCGTGCGCGCCACGTCGTGCGAGGACAAGAGGTTCATCAATGCAAACTGCGCTTCCACCGGATAGACCTCGCGAATCAATTCCAGATTGGCCATCAGCGCCTTCGCGCTTCCCCCTTTCACATAGTCAATCACGGCGTTGCGGAAGATGTAATTCATGGTCGAATCGAACATGTCGCCGGCAAGATGCTTGGACGCATCAAACCAGGTTTCCGAGATCGTGATCGCCTCCGG
>DASUDU010000254.1:0-2840 GCA_036275435.1 Usitatibacteraceae bacterium
CACCGCCTTGCCATCGAACCGCGCCATGTGTGTTCTCCTCCTGGCCGTGGCAACCGCGCCACGGCAAGGACAATAGCCGAGCGCAAAGGCGCCGTGCGCGGTGCTCGACATATCAGGCCGATTGGTAGCGCGGGTATAGTCGACGCGTGAGTCAAGACTACAGAAAACGCATGCTGGGACGCTGCGCCATGGGGCTCAAGTCGTAAACGTGGCGGAGTTACCCGAGTCAGCGGTTTTCGCGCCGCGCTGCGTATCCATCGATCTTGAAGTCGGCAAGAAAGACGGCCGCATTCATCAGTTCGCTGCGGTGCGGGGCGATACAGGCGGCGCATTGGTGTTCAACGGTGGCGATCTCGCCCGGGCCCTGGCGCAACTGGACGACTTTGCGGACGGGGCAACGTTTCTGCTGGGACACAACTTCACTAGTTTCGACCGCCCTCATCTAGTGGCGGCAAAGCCGGGCCTGAGGTTGCTCGAACTGCCCGATGTCGACACCCTGCGCCTGAATCCGCTCGCCTTTCCGCGCAATCCCTATCACCACCTCGTCAAGCACTATCAGGACGGACAGCTGACCAGAGGCCGGGTGAACGATCCCGAATTGGATGCACGGCTCACGCTGACCCTGCTGGGTGATCAGCGCGAAGCCCTGCGGACATGCGCCAAAACAAACCCGGCGTTGATGCAGAGCTGGCATTGGCTGGTCAGCCAGGACGAAGTCCGCGGTGGAGTCAACGCGTTCTTCGCAACCATTCGCCACCAGGTGCGCCCCAGTGCGGCGCAAGCCTCCTTGGCGATTGGCGCGCTGCTCGACGGCAACGCCTGCCGCGGCCAGATTGACCAGATCGTTGCTGACCCGGCACGGCAAGGCTGGCCGCTGGCCTACGCGCTCGCCTGGTTGTCGGTTGCCGGCGGCAACTCGGTGATGCCGCCCTGGGTACGCCACCAGTTTCCGCAGGCAGCGTCCCTGGTGCGTGCCCTGCGCGAAACGCCTTGTACGAATGCCGAATGCACCTGGTGCCGGGAGCACCACGATGCAACGAAAGAACTGGCGCGCTGGTTTGGTTTTACGGCGTATCGCGCGGAGCCCGCCACCGACGACGGCCAGCCGCTGCAACAAGCCATCGTCGAGGCGGCCATGCGCGGCGAGTCGGTTCTGGGAATCTTGCCGACCGGCACCGGCAAATCGGTCTGTTACCAGGTTCCCGCCCTGTCGCGCTACGACAAGATCGGCGCGCTGACGGTGGTGATTTCGCCGCTGGTGGCGCTGATGGCCGATCAGGTAGCCGGCCTTCAGGCCCGCGGCATAACGGCCTGCGCCGCCGTGAACGGCATGCTGTCCCTGCCGGAACGCGCGGACGTGCTGGATCGGGTTCGGCTTGGGGACATCGCGGTTCTGATCATTTCACCGGAGCAGCTGCGCAATCGCTCCGTGCGACGGGTGCTCGCCCAGCGAGAAATCGGCACGTGGGTGCTGGACGAGGCGCACTGCCTGTCGAAATGGGGGCACGACTTTCGGCCCGACTACCGGTACGTGGCCCGCTTTATTCGGGAGTGGGCGGGCGATGACGTCATCCCGCCGGTTCTGTGCCTCACCGCTACCGCCAAGCTGGACGTCATTGCCGACATTTGCGGCTATTTCCGCGGTGGACTCGATGTCGAATTGGCCGTCATCAACGGCGGAGCCAATCGCTCGAATCTCGGCTTCATGGTCGTACCGACCACGCAGGCCACGAAGCTCGCGCACATCCATCAGGTGTTGATGGCGGACCTCCCGCCGGAAATGCCGGGCGGGGCGATTGTCTACTGCTCGTCCCGCCGCCGCGCCGAGGAAACCGCCGAGTTTCTGCGCGCCAGCGGCCTCGCCGCGGAGCATTTCCATGGCGGCATGCCGCCCGAGCGCAAGAAGGATGTGCTGCGCCGTTTCGTCGCCAGCGAACTGCGCATAGTCGCCGCGACCAACGCGTTCGGAATGGGCATTGACAAGCCGGATGTGCGCCTGGTGATCCACGCCGACCTCCCGGGCTCGCTCGAAAACTACCTGCAGGAGGCAGGCCGGGCGGGGCGCGACCAGCAGCCCGCACGATGCGTGTTGCTCTACGTGCCGGAAGACGCGGAATTGCAGTTCGGTTTGTCGGCCCGATCCAGGCTCACGCGGCAGGAAATCGCTGCGATCCTGAAGTCGCTGCGCCGGCTCGATCGCCGCAAGCATCTGGGCGGAGTGGTCGTCGCTACCGCAGGCGAGATATTGGCCGAAGACGACGAAAGCGAGTTCCAGCGCGATTCGGCGACGGACGACACACGTGTACGCACTGCGGTTGCGTGGCTCGAAGAAGCCCACCTGCTACAGCGCAAGGAAAACGTGGTGCAGGTGTTTCCGTCGTCCCTGCGCGTCGGTTCGGTAGAAGAGGCGCGCCAGCGACTGCACCGGGTCGACATGGTTCCGGCGTATCGGGCCTCGCTGATGGCGATAGTGACGGCGCTGATCGCCGCAGACCCGGACGAAGGGATCACCACCGACGAGTTGATGGGCGTTTCCGGCCTGAGCGCCGAGAAAGTGCGCGGGGCGCTGTATGACCTGGAGCGGCTCGGCATTGCCAGTAACGACCTCGCGCTGACCGCATTCGTGCATGCGGGCGTTGAACGCTCGTCACACAAGCGACTGCAGGAAGCCGCTGCTTTGGAGGCCGCGCTGATTGCTTCCTTACGCGAGGCAGCTCCGGAACTCGACCGGGGCGACTCGTCGGTCATTCATTTGCGCGCCGCCTGCCAGAGGCTCAAGGACGCCGGTCACACGCGCGCGCTGCCGGAAACACTCGTTCGCCTCCTCACAAGTCTTGCTG
>DASUDU010000255.1:0-4654 GCA_036275435.1 Usitatibacteraceae bacterium
GCTTCCTGCAGGGCGCCCGGGTGCCGGATCCGGGCAAGCACCTGCAAGGCTCCGGCAACAAGGTGCGGCACATCCGCCTGACTGAGCCCGACACCCTGCTAAAACCGCATGTCCGCAGTCTGATGCTCGCAGCATTGGCCAGCGCCGAAGTGCCGATCTCGCCCACTGGCCAGCATCGCGTCGTCATCAAGTCGGTCTCGCACAAGCAGCGTTCGCGGCGCTAGAACACACACCGAAAATCCGTTGAGGGGCGTGGTTTTCCGGCGTTTTTCGTCCGCAACGCCGCGCCGGACGCGGACTTTACCGTCCGGCAACGCGCTCGCCGATGTAGTGCTTCACCACATCCGCGCTGGCGTCGATCACGTCCACGCGCTTGGGCAGGTCTTCGATTCCCTGCATCGCCGCGGGCCTTGCCGGACGGCGTCCGAGCGCCTCGACGATCGAGGACTCGAACTTGGCCGGAAGCGCCGTTTCCAGGCAGACCATCGGCACGCCCTGCTCACGATGCGACGCGGCAATGAGAAACCCGTCGGCCGTGTGGGTGTCGATTTCGACGCGGTATTTTTCCCACACGGAACGGATGGTGGCAATACGGTCGGCATGGCTGCTCCTGCCGGACACAAAACCGAATGCCGGCAGCCGCGACCAGACCTCGGCGCAGGTCGCGAGGTCGAAGCCGCCGTCCTCGTCGACCTTGCGCATCAATTCGCGCAGCGCGCCCGGATCGCGCCACACCAGGTCGAACAGGAAGCGCTCGAAATTGGACGCCTTGGAAATGTCCATCGACGGGCTCGAGGTCTGCCGGGTCTCGGCGGCCGCGCGCGGCCGATACCGCCCGGTGCGAAAGAACTCGTCGAGCACGTCGTTTTCGTTGGTGGCGACGACGAGTTTCTTGATCGGCAGGCCCATCATGCGCGCGATGTGCCCGGCGAGCACGTTGCCGAAATTTCCCGAGGGCACGGCAAAGGACACCTTTTCGTCATTCGACCGGGTCGCCGCGTAGTAGCCCTTGAAGTAGTACACCACTTGGGCGACGATGCGCGCCCAGTTGATCGAGTTGACCGCGCCGATTTTGTGCGCGGCCTTGAATTCGAGGTCGTTGGCCACCGCCTTGACCACGTCCTGGCAATCGTCGAACACGCCGCGCACGGCCAGGTTGAAGATGTTCGGCTCGTGCAGCGAGTACATCTGGGCGGCCTGAAACGGGCTCATCTTGCCCTCCGGGCTCAGCATGAACACGCGCAGGCGCTGCTTGCCGCGCATGGCATATTCGGCCGAGGAACCGGTGTCGCCCGAGGTCGCGCCGAGGATGTTGAGCTCGGTGTCGCGCTGCTCGAGGATGTACTCGAACAACTGACCGAGAAACTGCATCGCCATGTCCTTGAACGCCAGTGTCGGTCCGTTCGACAGTTTCAACAGTGCAAGGCCGGGTTCCAGGACCTGCAGCAGCGCAATTTCGTCGGAACCGAACGCGGATGCCGTGTAGGCGCGGTCGATGATGCCTTTGAGGTCCGCCGCGGGGATGTCGTCGGCGTAGCGCGAGATGATCGCGTAAGCCAGCTCACGGTAATCCAGCGGCCGCAACGCGGCCAATTCTTGCGCAGTCAGCACCGGGTAGGCCTGCGGCAGGTACAGCCCGCCGTCGGGCGCAAGGCCCTCGAGGACGATGTCGGAAAACGGGCGCGGCTCCTCGTTGCCGCCACGGGTGCTGATGTAGCGCATGGTCATGCTTTCGTGTCTTTCAATCGCCAGGGAGGATGTAGGCGATTTTCCCCGCCAAAATACAGGCAAATCGGGTTGCCGGACGGATCGCGCAACCGCGCCTCGCGCCAAAGCCAAGGCTGGTCGGCGGGCCGGCTTTCGAAAGCAATACCCTTGCCAGCCAGTTCTTCGCACCATTCGTCGAGCCGGTCGGATTCAAAGTAAACCACGGTCGATGATCCGATGGCCTGTCCGGGTTCGGCGCGGTGGATGGAAAACGTGCTGCCCTGCGCGCCGCAGGCGAAACGGGCGTAATGCGGCGACAACACGATGAGCGTAAGACCCAGCGTCTGGTAAAACACGACGGATTCATCGATGTCACGAACCGGAACGGTAACCTGGTTCAAGCGCATTGCGGTGCGATGCCAAGGCCTGTTGTGCCTGTCTTTGCGGGAAAGACCGCGAATCCAGGGCTGCAAAGAAACGGAGTCATTGTGCTTCTAGCTGAGTTCTTCCAGCCGGATCCGCACCACCTTGCCCGCGATGGTCGCCAGTTGCTCGATGCGTGCGATTGCCGTATCGACATTCCTCTCAACCGAGCGATGGGTGAGAATGATGACGTCGACAACGTCCTCGCCTTCCTCGGCCTCCTTTTGCAGGATCGCATCGATCGAGATCGACAGGTCGGCCAGGATGCGCGTGACATCGGCCATCACGCCGGGTTTGTCGTACGCCGACAGGCGCAAGTAGTACGCGGTCTCGACCTCGCCGATGGGCAGGATCGGCGTGTCTTTCAACTGGTCCGGCTGGAACGCCAGGTGCGGCACGCGGTGCTCGGGATCGGCCGTGAGCATGCGCGTGACGTCCACCAGGTCCGCCACCACCGCGCTGGCGGTAGCCTCCGACCCGGCACCGCGCCCATAGTAGAGCGTGGCGCCGACCGCATCGCCCTTGACCAGGATGGCGTTCATCACGCCCTCGACGTTGGCAATCAGGCGCCTGGACGGGATCAATGTCGGGTGCACGCGAAGCTCGATGCCCTTGGCTGCCTGGCGCGTGATGCCCAGCAGCTTGATGCGGTATCCGAGCTGTTCGGCGTAACGGATGTCCTTGTCGGTCAGCCGGGCGATGCCTTCGGTGTAGACCTTGTCGAACTGCACCGGGATGCCGAAGGCGATCGCGGCGAGCAGGGTCAGCTTGTGCGCCGCGTCGATGCCCTCGATGTCGAAGGTCGGGTCGGCTTCGGCGTAGCCCTTGGCCTGCGCTTCCTTCAGCACGGTGTCGAAGCTGGCGCCGCGCGAACGCATTTCCGAGAGAATGTAGTTGGATGTGCCGTTGATGATGCCGGCGATCCACTCGATACGATTGGCCGTCAGGCCTTCGCGCAGGGTCTTGATGATCGGCACACCACCGGCCACCGCGGCCTCGAAGGCGACCATCACGCGGGCCTTTTGCGCGGCGGCAAAGATCTCCGTGCCGTGCTTGGCCAGCAGCGCCTTGTTGGCCGTCACCACGTGCTTGCCGTGCGCGATCGCGGCGAGCACAAGGTCCTTGGTCGTGGTGTCACCGCCGATCAGTTCGCAGACGATGTCGATGTCCGGGTCCGACACGAGCTTGCCGGCATCGGCGACCAGTTCGATGCCCTCGAGGCTGAACGGGCGAGGCTTGGCCAGATCGCGGGCGGATGCCTTGGTGATGAGGATTTCCCGGCCGGCGCGGCGCGCGATTTCCTCGCGGTTGCGCTTGAGGACCTCGAGGGTGCCCGAGCCGACGGTGCCAAGGCCGAGGAGGCCTACTCTGATGGGGGTCATGTTCGATGTCTATTGAGGCGAAGTTCCAGGTGGCGCTTCACGTTCGGCCACTCGGAAGCAAGGATGCTGTACATCACGGTATCGCGGATGCTGCCGTCGCGGCGCGGCCAGTGGTGGCGAATCACGCCGTCTTTATTCGCGCCCAGCGCCTCGATCGCTCGCTGCGAACGAAAATTGAAGTTGTCGGTACGAAAACCGATGACCTTGCAGCCGAGTTGCTCGAATCCGTGACCCAGCAGCAACAGCTTGCAGGCGGTATTGACGTGTGTGCGCTGGCAGCGATTGGCGTACCACGTGTACCCGATCTCGACGCGTTGTGCCGCCGAAACGATGTCGTGGTAGCGCGTGCTGCCGACGATTGCGCCGCTGGCCAGTTCGCGCACCGCCCAGGGCAGCATCTGCCCGGCGGCCTGTCCGTCGAGCGCCGTGCCGATGTAGGCGGACGTTTCGCCGGGCGCCGGCACACTGGTGAAAAACAGTTCCCAGAGCCGGCCGTCGGCCGCGGCGTCGGCCAAGCCGTCCCGGTGCTCGACGGACAGGGGCTCGAGCCGAACGCCGTGTCCCTCCAGCGTTTCCGGCCGGGCGTCGATCATGCTGCCGCGCCCTTCAACAGGCCGTCTTTCCTGAACATGTCCTTGATGCCGCGGATCGCCTGCCGGGTACGCTCGGTATTCTCGATCAGGGCAAAGCGCACGTGCTCGTCGCCATAGTCGCCGAAGCCGATCCCGGGCGATACCGAGACCTTGGCGTCGGCCAGCAGCTTCTTGGCAAACTCGAGCGAGCCCATGGCCTTGTAGGGTTCGGGAATGCGCGCCCAGATGTACATCGAGGCTTTCGGCTTGGTCGTGGTCCAGCCGGCCTCGGCAAGGCCCTTGTGCAGCACGTCGCGGCGCAGCTGGTATTCGGCGACGATGCCCTTCACGCACTCCTGCGGACCGTCCAGCGCGGCAATCGCGGCGATCTGGATCGGCGTGAAGGTGCCGTAGTCGTGGTAGCCCTTGATGCGCGCCAGCGCCGACACCAGTTCCTTGTTGCCGACCATGAAGCCGATGCGCCAGCCGGCCATGTTGTACGACTTGGACATGGTGAAAAACTCCACCGCCACGTCGCGCGCGCCGGGAACCTGCATGATCGATGGCGCC
>DASUDU010000256.1:0-3014 GCA_036275435.1 Usitatibacteraceae bacterium
TTGATCTGCGGCGCACAGGTCGCCGGCCTGGTCACCAACGAGCGCGAGGCGCGCATCACCCTCAAGGACGGCCGCACGCTCGAAGGCAGCCTGCTGATCGCCGCCGACAGCCGCTTTTCCGCCGCGCGCCGGCAAATGGGCATCGCCGCGCACATGCACGACTTTGGCCGCGAGGTGATCGTCTGCCGCATGGCGCACGAAGCGCAGGGCGACGGCGTGGCGCACGAGTGCTTCCACTGGGGCCGCACGCTGGCGATCCTGCCGATGAACAAGAAGGAAGTCTCGGTGGTGATGACCGTGAAGACCCCCGACGCGCAGGCTCTGGCCGACTTGTCGGCCGAGGCTCTGGCACGCGAGGTCGAGGCGCAGTTCGGCGGGCGACTCGGGGCGATGCGCCTGGTCGGCGCGCGCCACCGCTATCCGCTGGTGGCGGTATATGCACGGCGCTTCGTGGCACGGCGCTTTGCGCTGATCGGCGATGCGGCGGTGGGCATGCACCCGGTCACCGCGCACGGCTACAACTTTGGCCTGTATGGCGTCGAGTGCCTGACGCGCCAGATGCGCGACGCGCGCGAAGCCGGACGCGACTTTGCCGGCGAAGCGGTGCTCGCCGCGTACCAGCGCGCGCACCGGCGCGAGACCTTCGCCATCTTTGCCGGCACCAACGCGCTGGTGAAACTGTTCACCGACGAGCGGCGCATTGCGCGCGTGGTGCGCCCGCGTCTGCTCAAGCTGGCCAACCGCCTGCCGCCGCTCAAGGCCTGGATCACGCGGCACCTGACCGACGTTCCCGGCCCGCGCGGGCCCGGGCGGTTGATCGCGCAACTGAAGTCGCTGCGCGGGTAGCCGCGCGCGGCCGGTTGCGACCGGCATCCGGGCAATTGCGCGGCACGGTTCAGATCATCCGATCGAAGCTCGCATACAGCGACAGCAGCGATGCTGACACCAAGAAGACCAAGGTTGTCGCAAGCGCGCCCGCGGCGGCGGTGGATCTCATCCAATTTGCAACGATGCGTTTCATGAGTGCTCCCGATTCGCGATCGCGGCCCGGACATTCGGGCTTGGCGGCGAGGCAGGCTCAATGTATGCTTGCGCTATCGCAATGAAAATAGGCAATAAATCAAATGTCGATTGCATCGAGGCAATCAAAGGCGGTGCCGCGCGAGCTGACGGCCTCCGACCTGGAGACCATTCTGGCGATGGCGCGTGGCGGCAACCTCGCCGCCGCCGCCGAGCGGCTCGGCAGTGACCCATCCACTGTGTTCCGGCAGATCCAGCGGCTGGAAAAGGCCCTGGGGCAATCCCTGTTCCAGCGTTCGCGCAGCGGCTACCGGCCGAACGACCTCGCGCTGGCGCTGCTTGACCACGCCGAGAAGATCGAGGGCGAGCTGGAGGCCGCGCGTGCCGCCGCTACGGCCCGCGAAAAACAGATTTCCGGGACGGTGCGCATCACCACCACGGACGTCGTACTCTACGGGCTGGTCTTTCCCAACCTGCCGGCGTTCGCCGCCCAGTACCCGAAAATCCAGCTGGAATTGCGCGCCAGCAACGACGTGGTCAACCTTTCGCAGCGCGATGCCGACGTGGCGATTCGCGCAGTCAGGAAGCCGCCGGGACACCTGATCGGCCACCACATCGGCCGCGCAGAATTCGCGATCTTCGGCCTCGCTTCGCAGTTTCCCGGGACGCGCGTACCCAAAGACCTGTCCGGGTTCGACTGGATCGCGATCGACAGGGCGATGGGACAGCATCCGGTGATGCACTGGCGGCAGCGGCACTATCCGAATGTCGTCCCGCGCTACGAGGTCGACACGCTGGTCGCCATCGGGCATGCGATTCGCGCCGGGCTGGGAATTGGCGCCTTGTCGACCTACCGTGCCGTGCACGATCCGGAATTGCGCGCGCTCACTCCGCCGCTGGAAAACTGCTCGGTTGACCTGTGGGTGCTGGCACACCCGGAGTCGCGCCACCTGCGGCGGGTGGCGGCGGTGTACGAGTTTTTCGCCAAAAACCTGCGCTTGCCGAAAAGCTGATCGTCAGGAAGGCCGCGGCCGTCCGACCAAGGCCCCAAACGGCACATCCGCGCCCGCGCGGCCATCGTAGTAACCTATCCCGTCTTTTTCCGGGCGTTCCTTGCCCCCGATGCCATGCACCAGACCCTGCACCTGATGAAATCGCGCGGCTTCCCGCACCTGCGCAGGAAGCGCCTCGAAACGCTGCAGGTCAACCTGGGCTACAAATGCAACCAGGCGTGTTTTCATTGCCATGTCAACGCCAGCCCGGACCGCAAGGAAATGATGTCGGGCCAGACCATCGACCAGGTGATCGCCTTTCTCGATGCGGCCCAGGTCACGACGCTCGACCTGACCGGCGGTGCACCGGAATTGAACCCACACTTCCGCAGGCTGGTCGGCGCCGCGCGCGCGCGCGGCGTGCGCGTCATCGACCGCTGCAACCTGACCATCCTCGGCGAACCGGGGCAGGAAGACCTGGCCGCGTTCCTCGCCGGCGAGGGCGTCGACGTGGTCGCCTCGCTGCCTTGCTATTCGCAGGACAACGTCGACAAGCAGCGCGGCGACGGTGTGTTCGAGAGATCCATCTCAGGACTCCGGCAGCTCAATGCGCTGGGCTATGGCCGGCCGGGCAGCGGCTTGGTGCTGAACCTGGTGTACAACCCGCAGGGGCCGAAGCTGCCGCCGCCGCAGGAACAACTCGAAGCCGACTACCACCGCCTGCTCGCGGAGAACTTCGGCATCGTCTTCAACCAGCTCTACACGATCACCAACATGCCGATCCAGCGCTTCGGCTCGACGCTGGTCTCGAAGGGGCAATTTGAAGGCTACATGGACTTGCTGGTGGCCAACTTCCAGCCGGCCAACCTCGAAGGCGTGATGTGCAGGAGCCTGCTCTCGGTCGATTACCAGGGCTTTGTCTACGACTGCGATTTCAACCAGATGCTCGGCCTGCCGTTGATGCACGGCGATCGTTTGCGTACCCACCTGACTGACTTGATG
>DASUDU010000257.1:0-4082 GCA_036275435.1 Usitatibacteraceae bacterium
CCCGAGGGATTCGGCGGGTTCGCCGAGGCTTTTGGCGACATCTTCGGCGAGATCTTCGGCGGCAGCCGCGGGCGTGGCGGCTCGCAGGTCTACCGCGGTGCAGACCTGCGATACAACATGGAAATCTCGCTCGAGCAGGCCGCGCGCGGCACCGAGACGAAGATCCGCATCCCCAGCCTCGACGAGTGCACCACCTGCAACGGCACGGGAGCCAAACCCGGGACCAAGCCGAAAACCTGCGGCACCTGCCAGGGCCAGGGCCAGGTGCGCCTGCAGCAGGGTTTTTTCTCCATCCAGCAGACCTGCCCGACCTGCCACGGCACCGGCAAGGTGATCCCCGAGCCGTGCACGGCCTGCGCCGGCGCCGGGCGCACCAAGTCGCACAAGACGCTTTCGGTCAAGATCCCGGCCGGCGTCGACGACGGCGATCGCATCCGTCTGGCCGGCGAGGGCGAGGCGGGCATCAACGGCGGGCCGCCCGGCGACCTGTACGTGGTGATCCAGCTGAAGCCGCACAGCGTGTTCCAGCGCGAAGGCGCGGACCTGCATTGCGAAATGCCGATCAGCTTCACCGTCGCCGCGCTGGGCGGTGAAATCACCATTCCCACGCTTGAGGGCGAGGCCAAAATCAAGATCCCCGCAGAGACCCAGAGCGGCCAGGTGTTCCGTCTGCGCGGCAAGGGCATCCGCCCGGTGCGCCAGACTTCGGCGGGCGACCTGATGTGCCATGTGGTCGTCGAAACGCCGGTGCGGCTGACCGAACGGCAAAAGGACCTGTTGCGCGAGCTCGAGGAAATCAACAAGAAGGACGGCGACCGCCACAACCCCCGCGCCAAGTCCTTCATGGACAAGGTCAAGGACTTCTTTGCCGGTTGAATCTTGACCTTGCGGCGTGCGCTAACTTGCGCAGCAAGTTAAGCCGCAACGCGGCGGCGGGAGCCACAAGGTGAAAGACTTTTTTGCCTCATAGGCAAGAAAAGCTGAATCGTTGCGGCGGACACGAACTTGCGCCGCACATGAAACCACAACGCCGCGGCGGCAAGGTGCCAAAAACCCGCGCCGGCTTTGCGCGCTAGAATCCGGCATCTGGCCGCTTGCCCTTGAGGAGACGATCGTGATGCAGACCCGCCGCGCAAACTGGAACCGGCGCATTGCCGCATGGACTGCCCTGGTCGCCGCCCTAGTCGTCAGCGGTGCGCAGGCGCAAGGCGTCTCGGCCGACACCATCCTCATCGGCCAGTCCGCCGCGCTGTCCGGGCCTGCCCAGGAACTGGGCAAGGAAATGAAGGCCGGCGCTGAGGCCTACTTCAAGCACGTTAACGAAAGCGGCGGCGTCAACGGCCGCCAGATCAAGCTGATTTCGCTCGACGACGGCTACGAGCCGGATCGCGCCGCGGCCAACACCAAGAAGCTGATCGAGGAACACCGCGTGATGGCGCTGTTCGGCTATGTCGGCACCCCCACCTCCAATGCCGCGCTGCCGATCTTTACCGAGGCCAGGGTGCCGTTCATCGGCCCCTTCACCGGGGCGCAGAGCCTGCGCGATCCATTCAACCGCAACATCTTCCATGTCCGCGCCAGTTATTTCGACGAGACCGAAGCCATCATCGACCACCTGGTGCGGCAAGGCATCAAGAACATCGGCGTGTTCTACCAGAACGACGCCTACGGCAAGGCCGGCCTGGCCGGAGTCGAACGCGCGCTGAAGGCGCGCAAGCTGGAGATCGCCTCCTCGGCCACCGTCGAGCGCAATACCGTGGACGTGGCCAAGGCGGTCGAGACGCTCTCGAAGTCCAAGACCGCGGCCATCGTCATGATCAGCGCCTACAAAAGCTGCGCCGCGTTCATCAAGGCGATGAAAAAGGTCGAGGCGCTGCAGCAATACTGGAATGTGAGTTTTGTTGGTTCCAAGGCCCTGGCCAATGAACTGGGCGACGACGGGCGCGGCGTGCAGATTTCCCAGGTGGTACCCTTCCCCTGGTCGGAAACCGTGCCGGTAGTGCGCGAGTACCAGGCACGCATCGGCGGCCCGGAGAATTACTCGTTCACCTCGCTGGAAGGCTATCTGGCCGCCAAGGTGCTGGTCGAAGGCCTGAAACGCGCCGGCAAGAACCCCACCCGGGAAGCACTGGTCGACAAGCTGTCGGCGGCGGGCAAGCTCGACCTGGGCGGCTTTACCGTGAGCTACACCCCCAAGGACCACAGCGGCTCGAAATTCGTCGACCTGACAATCATCTCGAAAAACAAGACGTTCAAGCGCTGAGCGGCCGGCGAGTCGGATAGAATTCGCGGCTGTTTTTCTCCAAGGCGCAGGCAACGGCGCACCGCTACCCGCCGGGCCGTTGCCGCGAAATGCACATGAAAATCCTGTTGAAGTTGCTGGGCGCGCTGTGCGCTGCCCTGGCGTTCGGTTCGGCACTTGCCCAAGGGGTGAGCGGCGCCACCATCAGCATCGGCCAGACCGGCGCGCTGAGCGGCCCGGCCGACGAAATCGGCAAGGAGGCCAAGGCCGGCGTCGAGGCGTATTTCAATGCCGTCAACGAGGCCGGCGGCATCGGCGGGCGCAAGCTGCGCCTGGTTTCGCTCGACGACGCCGGCGACACCGACAAGGCCAAGGCGAACCTGCTCAAGCTGGCGACCGAGGAAGGCGGTGTGCTGGCGCTGGTCGCGGTCAGCGGCGACGCGGCGCTGCGTGCGTCCTGGGGCCTGTTCGAGAAAACCAAGCTGCCATTGATCGGCTCGCTGTCGGGCGAACCTTCGCTGTTCGAAACCCACAACCGCTACATCATCAACCTGCGTGCCAGCTACGCGCAGGAAGCCGAGCGCATCGTCGACCAACTGGCGCAGCGCAAGATCACCAAGATCGCGCTGTTCTACCAGAACGATGCCCTGGGGCGCGGCGGGCTGGCCGCGGTCGACGCGGCGCTGCGCGCGCGCAAGAGTTCCATCGTGCTGTTCGGCAGCGTGGACCGCAATTCGACCAACGTCGCGACCGCGGCGCAGAACCTGCACAAGTCAGGCGCCGAGGCCGTGATCATTTCCGCCGGTGCCAGGCCTGCCGCGGCGTTTGTCCGCGAAATCAAGAAGCTTGGCTCGCAGGCACAGTTGTTTGCCTTGAGCTCGGTCGGCGCGAAGGCCTTTGCCGCGCAGGCCGGCGACGACGGCCGCGGCGTCGGCGTCTCCCAGGTGATGCCGTTGCCGACCGCCGAGAGCGAGGCGTTGACCCGCGAATACATCAAGCACATCGGCGGCTTGGCCAATGTCAGCTTTGCCTCGCTCGAAGCCTATGTGGCCGCGCGCATTCTGGTGGAAGGCATCCGCAAGTCCGGCAAGGTGCCGACCCGCGAATCGCTGATCGACGCACTCGACAAGGCCGGAACGATCGAACTGGGCGGCTACCGCGTCAAGCTCGGTCCCACCGCGCACAACGGTTCGGACCGGGTTGAGCTGACGGTGCTGGGCGCGCAGGGGCTCTACCGGCGCTAGGCAAAAAGGCCCGGCGCGCGGTTACGGGCCGACGACGTCGGCCCCCGGCGGCGGCACGAACACGAATTCCTTGCTGTCGAGCTTCGGGTTCTTTTCGAACTTCGAGAACTTGAGCCGCGTGCGGTTGGCAAACGCGTCGGTCAGTTCCATCGCCGCCAGCTGCCCGCCGGCAAAGCCCATGCGGATCTTTTCGATGCCGGCATCCTTGTTGCGCGGGATGGCATCGAGCCAGCGCAGGCCCTCGGATTCGCCCGCCGCAACCAGGGTGAACGCGGCGGCGATGTCACCCTTGCCCGAGAGCAGCGCGGCCGGCGTGGCGGAAAACGCCTGCTCGAGTTTGCGCACCGTGACCTGGTTAAGGTCGCTGTCGAAGATGGACACCTTGGCGCCGTCGCCGACGATCAACTGCGCCGGCTTCTCGTATTGCCAGCGGAACTTGCCCGGGCGCACGAACGAGAACGCGCCGCCGGATTTTTGTGTCGACTTGCCGCGCGCATCGAACACCTCCTGCTCGAAGCGCGCACGACCGGACTGCGTTTGCGCGACAAAGGCATCAAAGTCGGCGATGGCGTTGGCGTGGGCCAACGTGAACAGTG
>DASUDU010000258.1:0-9136 GCA_036275435.1 Usitatibacteraceae bacterium
ATGCGGTCGGCCGGATGCAACAGGGCCCGCGCCAACGCGAGCAGGTCCTGCACCACCGGGCGCTCTCCCAGCGGGTCGATGTCGACGGCACGAAAGGTAATCCCCGCCGCCTTCAACGCCGGCACGATGTGCAGGAGGTGCGAGCGGTTGCGCACCAGCAGTGCCATGCTTGCGGAAGGGTTCTGATCGCGCGTCGCGCGGATGATGCGTACCACCGTGTCGGCCTCGATCGCCTCGGGTGCGACGAGCTGTCCCGCGCGGACCAGCTGCGGATGCCAGGTCACCGCAGGCGTAACATCGGCAGGCCCGCTGGCGGCAATACTGGCGACATACGGCACGCGGCCGGCATCGACATCTTCGGTTTGCGGCATGAGCGCGCCAAAGGTCTGGTTGACCCATTCGACCACGCCAGCGCTGCAACGAAAGTTGACGCTCAGCTCCAATGGCTCCAACATCACCTCGCCGATGCCGTGACGCATCGCGCGCAGGAACAAAGCGACCTCGGCCTCGCGGAAGCGGTAGATCGATTGCATCGGGTCGCCGACGGCGAAGAAGCTGCGGCCGTCGCCGGGACTCCAGCCGCGCGTCAGCCGTTCGAGCAACGCGAATTGCGCGAACGAAGTGTCCTGGAATTCATCGATCAGAAGGTGGCGAATCCGATGGTCGAGCGCGATCGCCAGGTCGGTCGGCGCATCGTCCTCGCCCAGCGCGCGCGAGGCCGACTGCGCGACTTCGACGAAATCGCATTGCCCGCGTTCGCCGAACACCGTCCACAGCATCGCCGTGGCCACGGGCAGAAGACGAAGGATCGCGCCAAGCACCTGCCACTGCGGTTCGCTGTAGCGATCCGCCGGCAGATCGCGCAGCCGGTGCAAGGCCGTCGCCAGCTCATCAGCCTGCGCGCCGGCGGCGAGGCGGTCGAGCAACTCGCCCATGCGCGCCTTCCACGGCGCGAAGAACGCTTTTTCCTCCTTGTCCTCGCCGCTGGGAAACCCGAGGTTCTTGTTGACGCCTCCGCGCTTGCGCCAGGTACCGCTGGCGGTGAGCAGCAATTCCGCCAGCCCGATCCATGCCGGCATGCACGCTTCATCGACATCGAGCCAAACATGCCCGGCAAGCAGAGACGAAACTCCAGTACTGGCAAGGCTTTCCGGCCGGTTTTGCCAGGAAAACCGCGCCAGTTCTAGAGTTTCTTGCTTCTCGGCATTTGGAAAACGCGCGGCAACCTCACGCATCGCATCGGCGCGAACACGCTGCAACGCCGCTTCCAGCGCCTCGCGCTCGTTCATCCTGCCCAGGCTGCGCAGCCAATGGTCGCGCGAGCGCAGCATGACGGCCAGCAGGCTTTCGGCGGTGGCAAGGTCGTTGTCCAAATGCTCGAGCAGAACCGCAACATCGTCGGCGATCGGTCCGGATCCGTTGACTTCCGCCAGCAAGGCGCGCGCGGCTTCGCGGTACAGCGGGGTCGCATCCTCGATGTTCTCCGGCTGCGCGCCAAAGCGCGCCGCGAGCGGCATCTGCCGCGTGATCGTCGCGTTGAGCGCGTCGATCGTCAGGATGCGCAGGCGCGACGCATTTGCCGCCAGCTGCCACTCGCACCGGACATCGCGCTCGAGCGCCGCGAGGGCGTGCGCGCGGGTGACCTCGTCGAGATCGCCCTGCGGCTGCCGCGCGTGCGCCAATGCATGCAGGACGCGCTCACGCATTTCCGCCGCCGCCTTGCGGGTAAAGGTGATCGCGACGATTTCCTCGGGCTCGTCAACCCTTGCAAGCAACGCCAGATAGCGCTGAATCAGCAGCCGTGTCTTGCCCGAACCAGCCGGCGCGCGGACGATGAACGAGCGGCCGACGTCCAGCGCGCGCGCCCGCGCCTGCCCGTCGCCAATGCTAGTCGGCTGCATCGTCGTCCTCCACGCGCGCGAGGTCCGCGTCGAGTGCCGCATAGCGGCCGATTTCGGCGATGCGGCACAAACCCTGCAAATCGCACTGGCCGCAGGTCTGCCCCGCCGCCTTCGGGTCGACTGGTGCCGAGCCCATGGCAAAGTCCGCCGCCAGTCTTTGGAGCGTTTCTCCCCAGGCCTTGGCCAGTTGATCCCAGGACTGAAACCCGAGTTTCCTGACCGCGGCGCGTGTTTCTGCGGCACCGACGTCGGGCAGCAGGCCGTCGACGACGGACACGCCCTCAAAGCCAAACACTTTGCGCGGCTGGCCGCGGCGGACGCGGGCAAAGGCGAGCGCGGCAATCAGCTCGGAAGCAGTGTGCGCATATAGCGGCAATTGCGGCTCGTCCGGCCGTGCGCCCAGCCAGCTCGACATCTTCGCTGCACCGGTCTTGTAATCGATCAGGACATGGCTGCCGTCGTCGAGTCGGTCCAGGCGGTCCAGACGCAAGTCCATGCGCAATCCGCCGAGTGCCACATTTCGCAACGCTTCGCGTTCGACGACGGCGAACGGCCGGCGACTCCGTTCGTAATCGAGCCATCGGGTCAAAAGGAGGCAAAGTCGACGGTGCTCGATGCGCGCATAGCGGCCTTCGAGACTGGTGCCTTGCGCGCGCGCCTCGTCGATCGCCCGGGCCACCAGCTCGGACACCGCCGCCTGCAATGCATCGGCCTCCATGCCCGCCAGCGTTGCGTGGTCACCGATCCGACCCCACAGCAGGAACAACACCCGGTGAAGCAGGTTGCCGCGCTGCATCGCAGTCGGCCCGGCCTCGGGCACGGCCAACGTCCTCGCTCCGAGCCGATGCCGGGCAAAGGCGCGGAACGGGCAAGCCGCCTGATCGCGCACCACGTTCGCGCCGCCCCTGACGTGGGTCGAATTCGGCAACGCGGGCGGCAGCGCATCGACCAGCGGCTCGCGGCGACCGATGGCCTGCAGCGCCCCCGCCAGGTCGAAATCTCCAGCGAGCCTGGCCGGCGGGGCAAGGGCCACGTCGCGAATCAAGGCGCTGGCTTCACGCGAGACCTCTTCATCGGCGTTTTCGCAACGCGGGTGGCTGAAAACGACTTCTCCACAGAGTCGCAGCCAGCCTTGCGTCACACGCCGGTCCAGCGCAAGCGAGGCGGCGGCCGACGCCTCGGGCACGCCGGCGCTGCATTGCAACGTGGCCGGGATGAACGGATGCGGCCGCGCTGCCCGCGGCCAGGCCGCGTCGCTCAAGCCGCAAACCCACAAGGCATCGAAGCCCTGGCCGGCCGATTCGAGAATGCCCAGAACCTCGATCGGCGCGCCTCCGCGGTTGAGCGATTCGGGCTGGAACAGTGTGTCCGCGGCGATGCGTCGCAATTGCGCCAAGGCCTCCGCGCCGCGCATACGCGGCTGCACCACCTCCAGCATCGCCAGTGCCGAGAACGCATCGCGCAACTTGGCGTGGACTTGAAACTCGGTCGAATCGAGCGCGCGCTCACCCGGGAATCCCCAGGCGCCGAGCCATGCGCCGAAACGGCGGCTCCATTCCTGCGGCGATGCCGTGGCAGGCGCCTGGCGCGTGGTCGACTCAACACCGGCATGCACCCGATCCAGCAACCGCAGGAATTGGGGGCAGCATTCGGCCACGCCGCGCAAGGAACCGGCACCGACGAGCTTAGCGCGCAACGCGGCAAACGTCAGTTGCGACGTACCCTCTTCGCGCAACCGCGCATCGAGGCCGGCACGCTCCAGTCGCTCGTCGTCGGCGCCGCCAAGATACGGCGAACGCAACAAGGCGCTGAAGTCGAGAAACGGCAGCGGCCGCCCCAGCGTGCAGTCGAGCACCAGCAGCGCATCACGCACCAGCGCGTAATCGGCGAGCGGCCTGCCCAACGAGACATTGAACAGCGCCGATACGTGGTCTGTCTCGCCGGCGGCCGACGCCCGCGCGAGGGGATCCAAGGCATCGGTCAACTGCCGGATGACCTGCTCGCGCCGTGCCTCCAGGTCGGGAACCACGATGCCGATGCGGGCGAGCGGATCGCGCTCCAGCCGATCGCGGGCCCACGCTGCGCAGGCGCGCAGTTCAGCCTGCGCAGCAGCAAACTCGTGGCGAACCGCCGGCTTGCATCCTTCGCGGGCGGGCAGTTCGATCGCCTCGACCGCGACGCCGGCTTCGCGCAGGATGCGCCACAGGTGGTGCTGCTGCGGCGTGACGATGTCGAAGCCGGCGACCAGGAGGCGCGCCGGCAGCGCGGCCGAACCTGCCGGCATGTTGCCGATCGATGTCGCCAGCGCGTCGGGCAATTCGGCAACGCTGATAAGTGATCGATTGCGACACCGCTCGCGGAATCGCTGCGCCCAGTTGCGAAACAGCGCGGCGTCGCCCTCGAATGCGAACTTCTGCATTGCCGGCAGCAATTGCCAGGCGCTTGCCAAAGCCCATGCGGCGGCGGCCTGCCGCGCGGCCATTGCGACGTTGAGCAGACCTTCGGCAAGCGCGGGGTCGGCCTCGCGGATCACCTGCTCCCAGAGCAGGCATTCCTGCGGCGCATCAAGCAAACGTGCCGGCGGTTGCTCACCGTGCTGGCCGCAAACGTGCCAACTGCGTTCGATGAACGCGGGGAACGGCAGGATGTCGGGCGTCAACCAGGCGCGGAGTCCGGCCGCTTGCTGCGCGGCGGCGAACTGGCGATGGTGCCAAGCCGCGAGGCGGCGATTCGGCGTGACCAGCGTGACCCGCGTGCCGGCCAGCGCCGAGTGCAATTCGGCTAGTTCAATCGGGGCCGTTTCCACGGCCCGGGCCTAACGCTCCAGGAAGTGCTTCTTGTCCTTCACTTTCGCCCATTCATCGGCATCGGGCGGAGCCGGCTTCCTCGCCACAATCGGTTTCCAATCCTTGGACAATTCCGCATTGAGCTTGATGAAGTCTTTTTGGGCGGGCGGCACGTCATCCTCGGCAAAAATCGCCTCGACCGGACATTCGGCAACGCACAGTGTGCAATCGATGCACTCATCAGGATCGATGACCAGCATGTTGTTGCCTTCGCGAAAGCAATCAACCGGGCAGACATCGACGCAATCGGTGTATTTGCACTTGATGCAGGATTCGGTGACGACGTAAGTCATGGCGCGGCCTTGGAAAACGGAAAATCGACGCGAATTCTACCAAACAGCCACCCGATCCGTCGGTGGGACTTGACTGTGTTCAATGGCATAATTCGGGAAAGCCCTATCTACACGCTGAGGTCACATCCGTGTCAAACGCCATCGTGCATGTCTCCGATGCAAACTTCGAAAGCGAAGTTTTGCAGTCTGCCACCCCGGTGCTGGTCGACTATTGGGCAGAATGGTGCGGCCCGTGCAAGATGATCGCGCCGATTCTCGACGAAGTTGCGCGCGATTATGCCGGCCGGCTGAAGGTCGCAAAGCTCAATATCGACGAAAACCAAAATACGCCACCCCAATACGGAATCCGCGGCATTCCCACCCTGATGTTGTTCAAGAACGGGAATGTCGAGGCGACGAAGGTCGGCGCGCTCTCCAAGGCACAGTTGTCCGCCTTTATTGACGCAAACCTGTAAGACAACGGCTTTCCCGGCACGGGACCCGTCGCCGTTCCCAGTTGACAAGCCGGTCAACTCCCCATATCCTCGCCAACCATCTGCGTTGATGATCGTTTCGATCCGTCCGTAGAGTTTCCCGCCGCACCTCCGCAGGACTTCCCTTTCCTTTCCAGTTTCGTCCGGCCACGCATGTTTGCGTGCCGGCGGGTGCAGAGGTCCATCATTGCGCGGCGTTTTCAACGCATCGCGCTTCGCGCGATTGTCAACCTGGTCCAACCATGCAACTTTCCGAACTCAAGCTCAAGCACGTATCCGAACTGGTCGAAATGGCCAATCAGGTCGAACTCGAAGGCGCAAATCGCCTGCGCAAGCAGGAACTGATATTCGCCCTGCTCAAACACCATGCCAAAAAGGGCGAGGCGATCTTTGGCGACGGGACGCTCGAGGTTTTGCAGGACGGATTCGGGTTCTTGCGCTCCCCGGATATCTCCTATCTCGCGGGTCCCGACGACATCTATGTCAGCCCGTCGCAGATTCGCCGGTTCAATCTGCATACCGGCGACACCATTGAAGGCGAGATTCGCACTCCCAAGGAGGGCGAGCGCTACTTCGCGCTGGTCAAGGTGGACAAGGTCAATGGCGAGGCTCCCGAAGCGGCTAAAAACAAGATCCTGTTTGAAAACCTCACGCCGTTGTTTCCGGACAAGCCGTTTACCCTCGAACGGGAAATCAAGTCCGACGAAAACATCACCGGCCGGGTGATCGACATCATTGCGCCGATTGGCAAGGGGCAGCGCGGATTGCTGGTCGCATCGCCGAAGTCGGGCAAGACGGTGATGATGCAGCATATTGCCCACGCCATCACGGCAAACCACCCCGACGTGACCTTGATCGTGCTGTTGATCGATGAGCGCCCCGAGGAAGTCACGGAAATGCAGCGCACCGTCAAGGGCGAAGTGGTTTCCTCGACATTCGACGAACCGGCGACGCGCCATGTCCAGGTTGCGGAAATGGTGATCGAAAAGGCCAAGCGCCTGGTCGAGCACAAGCGTGATGTCGTCATCCTGCTCGACTCGATCACGCGCCTGGCGCGCGCCTACAACACCGTCGTGCCTGCGTCGGGCAAGGTGCTGACCGGTGGCGTGGACGCCAATGCCTTGCAACGTCCGAAGCGCTTCTTTGGGGCCGCGCGCAACATTGAAGAAGGAGGCTCTCTGACCATCATTGCCACGGCGCTGATCGACACGGGTTCGCGCATGGACGATGTGATTTACGAGGAATTCAAGGGCACCGGCAACATGGAAGTCCACCTTGATCGCCGGGCGGCCGAAAAGCGCGTTTACCCGGCCATCAATGTCAACCGCTCGGGCACCCGCAAGGAGGAGTTGTTGATCAGGCCGGAGTTGCTGCAAAAGGTCTGGGTGCTGCGCAAGATGATGTACGGCATGGATGAGTTGGAGGCCACCGAATTTCTCATCGACAAACTCAAGGCGACCAAGAACAACGCCGAATTCTTCGATTCGATGAAAAAAGGTTGAGTGGGCCGTCGGCCCGCGGCGCGGCGCCTCAAACTGGCGTGGTGCGCTTGGGTTTTCCTTCCGCGGCAGCGGGGGCGTCGCGATACTTGATGCCGCTGACCAGCGACATGGTCCAAGGCTTTGTACCGGCGGCCAGGCCCACGGTCTTGCGTTTGTCCGAAGGCAGGTAGCTGTCCAGTTCGGCCAGTTCATTGAATTCCTGGCAGATGCGCTCCAGTTTGCGTTGGATGAGGGCGTAGGACGGCTCGGACAGTTCGCGCAACTCCATTCGAAACATGCCGCCCGCGGAAACGAAATCGCCCGCGACAAATTCGCCGATGACGCGATTTCCGTGCACCCGGCGAATCGGGCCGTCGTTCCTCAGCCGCATGGTGCGCGGGATCAAGAGGCGGATCCGGTCTCCCGGCAGGAGGCGAATCAGGTCGAGGTGCTCAAGCTTCGACAACAATGCGATCGCCTCGGCCTTTTCGATTTCATATCGATCGAGAATGTCGGGCAGCCGCCAATCATTGAGGACCAGGTAAAACACCCCCAGCAGCCTCGCATCGGCCGCAAGCGCGGCTTCCTGCTCCACGGTCATTTCCTGTGATTGCGCGGACTGGCTGCGCGCGACAGTCGCCAGTTCAAAAATATCGACTTCCAGGCAGGAACAAATCTCCTCGAGCCGTTTCAGGGTGAGAGCCTCCTTGGCGAACAGCCGTTTGATGCTTGCTTCGGACTTGCCCAGCGCCTTCCCGAGGTCGCGGTAGGTCATGCCACGCGCGCGCAACAGTTTTTTCAAGGTGTCGACCAAAAGGGTGGTGTGTCCGGTGTTCGCGGTGGCCATGACGGTACATTCCAATCTATAGCTGTTGGTATATTTTTCTTATACTATACATTGTACGTATCATTTTTTCACCGCCGTCCTCAATCCGCTCTATCGGGAATCTTTGCAAGCGGCGCCGAATTCTGCAATAATTTCCAATTCTTCAAATACTTGACTGCATAGAGGTGTGCCGGCGCGCGGTGGATTCCGTAATGCCAAAACGCCCACCCTTTGCGGCGGAAAAGGTCAGCCATGAAAGCCAAGATCCACCCCGATTACCATGATGTTCTGTTTTACGACTCCTCGTGCGACTTCAAATTTCTGACCCGGTCCACGGTTGACGTCAAAGGCCGCGAAAAGATGAAGTGGACCGACGGCAAGGAATATCCGGTCATCCGCATCGAAGTGTCGTCGGAATCGCATCCATTTTTTACCGGCAAGCACAAGATCATGGACACCGCTGGCCGTGTCGAAAAATTCCGCCAGCGCCACGCACGCACAACCGGCGCGAAACCGGCCGCAAACTGACCGTTCCGTCTCAGGAGTCCCGACAAAGGCAGCCGCGGCTGCCTTTGTCGCTTTCTGGCCTGCACGCAACCCGAAGCGCTGCGTCAACCGAAGCGAACACCGGCTTACAATTGGCCTCACGCAAGGTTTCCATTCGACAAGGGAAGTCAACCATGCAGACCCTCCGCACAGCCCGCGCTGCAATTGCGCGGGCAATGCCGTTGCTGCTCACGCTGTGCATCGCGTTGCCACTGAGTGGTTGCAAGTCCGTGGTCAATCCGGTTTCCGGAAAGAAGGAAATCGCCACGATGGACGAAAACGACGAGATCGTCGCCGGCCGCCAGCAACACGAGGAACTGCTGAAGGAATATCCGCGACTGGAAAATCCGGCACTGCAGGCCTATGTCAATGAAGTCGGCATGCGCATCGCGCGAAATACCCACCGGCCGAATTTGCCCTGGACCTTTACGGTGCTCGACAGCCCCGAAGTCAACGCCTTCGCCACCACAGGCGGCTATGTCTACATTACACGCGGCATCATGGCCTACCTGAACAGCGAGGAGGAACTGGCCGGCGTCCTGGGCCATGAAATGGGCCACATCACGGCAAGGCACGTCGCGCGCCAAAGTCGCGACCAGGCAGTCGCGCAGGGCCTGTCGATTGTCGGGATGCTGCTTGGCGCGTACTACGGGGGCGAGCGCGGGGCAGAGGCCGGGGCAAACATCGTCGGCAGCGCGGCGCAGGTCGGCCACCTGCTCCCGCACAGCCGCGACCACGAATTGCAGGCCGATGGCCTTGGGGTCGAGTAC
>DASUDU010000259.1:0-3270 GCA_036275435.1 Usitatibacteraceae bacterium
CGGTGATGTGCAGCGTCGGCACGGCAATCGCGCCGACGATGTCCGGGGCATTCGCAAGCCCATAGAACGGCGGCGCCGAAATCAGGATCGCCGCGCGGATGCGCGCATCGCGCAGCGCCATCTCCCGGCCGTCCCGCTCGAGGCGCGCTCCGGCAACCAGCATCGCGGTGTTGGCGCCGTAGGAATGGCCGGCGACGGCAATGCGCGACGCATCGATGCGCGACGCCCACGGCCCGGTGAGCAACTCGTCGAGGGCAAAGCGCACGTCCATGGCGCGCATCAGCGCCTCGCTCTCCTGCGCCGCACCGCTCAGCCGCCCCAGCAGGCCCAAGGGGTTGCCGAACCAAAGCTGCCGATCGGAACCGGTGTGCTGCAGATGCAAGGCAGCGATGCCGTTGGCCGCAAGGTAGCGGCCCAGGTACTTGTAGCCTTCCCGAGAGCCGCCGATGCCGTGCGAAACCACTACCAGCGGGCTCGGACCGGCATCCCCGGCCGGAAGATACAGGCGGGCAGGAACCGCGCGGCTGCGCGCCGCGTCGCGCCATTCAAGGTTGTGCGATGCATAACGCGAGGCATCCGGCGCCAGTTCCTGGGTCGCCGCGACGGCTTCACGAGCAAGGAACTCCGATGCCGCCCGATCCAGCGCACCGCCGCTGCCGGCACACGCGACCAACCCCAAGGCGGCAAGCGCTGCACCAACTTGCGGGTGAAATTTCAATGAGGGCATGGATGCGTTCGATCGATGGCGCCCGTACCGGGTGAACGGGAGCGCAAACGCATGATATCGGGCCGCCGCTGCGGATTTGCAAGGGCGGCCCGGGGCGGAATCCGCGTCAGGTCGCCGCCGCGCGCTCCGTCTGGCTGGCCGCCGGCGGAGCCTCCTGCGGCACGAAAATCCACAGGAGGAGGTAAACCAGCAGACCCAGGCCGTTGGCCAGCACGGCGAGGACAAACAGGATGCGCCAGACCCAACTCGGCGACTGCGTCTGTCGCGCGATTCCGCCGCAAACGCCGCCGATCCAGCGATCCTGGAGCGTTCGCTGGAACCGGCTGGCCGCGCTGAGCGCGGGGTTCGGACCCGGCGCGCGACCGGCCGCGGGCTCGCCATCGAGCACACGGCTTTTGGCGCGGGTGTATTCGTCCTCGGTCAGCGCGCCCTGTTCGCGCAAGGCATGCAGTTTTTGCAGTTGATCCGCCATGTCCATGAGAGTTCTCCGGTGTTCGACAATGCAAGGATAAGTCCAATCCGGCATTTGACAAGTGCCGATCCGACGAGTTGCGGGTTTTGGACCCCGATTTGCACGGCTCGGGGTATGATGCAACCAACAGCTTACCGGCGGGAGAGTTCGATGGCTCGAAGGAACGCAAGTTGGCTTATTCGCGCGGCGACGCTCGTCGGCGGCGCCCTGCTGGCTGTTGCGGCGCAGGCTGCGGGACTGTCACCGATTAAGGTTCAATCCGGGCTCGGGCAACCCTTCCTTGCGGAGATCGCGCTGCAGGGCTTGGCTGAAGACGACCTGCTGACCGCGCAGGCGCGCATGGCGGCTCCCGAGGAGTACGAAAAGGCACGCATCGGCCTGCCGCATGCGTTCTACCAGTTCCGCGTGGTACTCGAACAGCCGAAAAAGGGTCCGGCGTTCCTGCGGGTGACGAGCAGTGCGCCGATCAACGAGCCGTCCATCACCTTGATGGTGGAGTTTTCCTGGCGCGGCGGGCGCATCGTGCAGAAATATCCGGTGCTGCTCGATCCGCCAAAAAGCTGACGCCGCGCTACCCCTGTTGCGCGGGGCCGCCGTCCAAGTTCCGCCTGTCGCAATAGAAAAAGTCCAGCATCGGCGCGGTTTTTCAGGCAATTTCGCCTGGAAACGCCCGTCCGTCAACGAGTTTTCAGATCGACCCGCGCGCCATGCCCATCAGGCGCTCAAGAATCCGCGCGCCATCCGCCCGCAGGCCGTTGTGCTCGTATTCGTTGGTGATCCAGGTCTTCAGGTTCGGCACTGCGCGTGCCGTTTCCTCGGAGAACTCGCGATGCACATACATGTCGTCGAAATACACGGCGGCCGCAATGGGCACGCGATTGCGTGCTAGGCGTGCCGGATCAAACATCGGCGGCCAGTCGTTCTTTGCGGCCAGCAATCCGGCAGCGCCCTTGAGCGGGACCAACTGCGCATAGACATCGAGCATCCATGGGTAGACCATCTCGCCGGTAAACAGTACCGGGCCATCGGCGTCGGCTGCAAATTGCGGAAACTCGGCGCGAATGCGTTCGGCCGACCAGCGCGTCGCCGGGCCCGAACTGTAGATCGGCTCGTGCAGCAAGGTGTAGATCGGGTTGGTGTCGAAGGCCTGGGCCTGTTCCAAATGAACCAGGAAGTTGTGATTCATCACCCGTGCCCCGCGCACGGTCGTGACGAACGCCTCCTCGACCAGGTAGTGGATCGCCTCGAACCCATCGCTCATCCCGAACGACATGCCAAGCTGTCGGAAACGGTCGGCGCTCAGCCGCCCGCCGGACGGCATGATCACCTCGTGTTGTTCCAAATGCCTGACAATGTCGCGAACCCGTTCGATGTCCCCAGGATAGCGCTGGTAATACTGCCGGTTCTTGGCAATCACCCGCGGGTACGTGGCTCGATAGATCTCGTCGGCGCTGCGCGCGAGCGGCGGCACGCCACCGGTGATGAACACTTCCTCCAGCCCCTCGGGCGCAAAGGACAGGTAATTCAGCGCACACCAGCCGCCGTAACTTTGGCCGAGGATGCTCCAGGGCGCGTCGCCGATCAATTGGCGGCGGATCGCCTCGGCATCGCGCACGATGTTGTCCGCGCGAAAATGTGCAAGGTATTCGGCCTGCTCGGCATCGGCCAGTCCCGCGAGCGTCTGCGCGGTGACCGGTGTGGAGCGAGCGGTGCCGCGCTGGTCAAGGAGCAGGACACGGAATTCCTGGAGTGCGCGGCTGATCCAGCCCAACGGCGGACGCGGGGAACCAAACCCCGGGCCGCCCTGAAAGAACACCAGGTACGGCAGGCGCTTTCCAGCCTTGTCCGGCGCCACCACCTCGCGCGCATACACCTGGATCGTGCGGTCCGGGTTTGCATAATCGAGCGGCAGTTCAAAGAACCGGTCGGAGGCGACAAAGCCGGGGACGTGATTGGTTTGGGCGTCTGCGTGCATGGATCCTCGCGGCTGTGCGTCTCAGGCGGGGGCCGGATTCAGTTTCGAGTTCCTGCGCCCCCACAGGAAGTAGGCGACAACGGCTAGCGTCATCCA
>DASUDU010000260.1:0-5247 GCA_036275435.1 Usitatibacteraceae bacterium
GTGCGGAACGGCCCCCCGGATGCCGTGAGGATTACCTTGCGCACGCCGCTCTTCGCCAGGTCGCGCCCGGGCGGGCGCGGCATCGACTGGAAAATCGCATTGTGTTCGCTGTCGATCGGCAGCAGCGTTGCGCCGCCCTCGTTTACCGCATCCATGAACAGGCGCCCGGCCATGACCAGCGCCTCCTTGTTGGCCAGCAGCACGGTCTTGCCGGCACGCGCGGCGGCCAGCGATGAGGCGAGGCCTGCGGCACCGACGATCGCCGCCATCACCACCTGGCAATCCGCATGCGCGGAAATTTGCGAGAGCGCGTCGCGGCCCTCCAGTACCTCGGTTGCGCAACCGGCCGCGGCCAGCCGCTCACGCAAGGCCGCCGCTTGCGCCGGGGCGATCACGGCAAACCGCGGGCGATGCAGCACGCATTGCGCGGCCAACTCGTCGACGCGCGAATGCGCGCTCAGGGCAAAGGCGCGGAAGCGATCCGGGTGGCGCGCGATGACATCCAGCGTATTGACGCCGATCGATCCGGTCGAACCCAGCACCGTCACATTGCGCATCACGACCTCAGGAGCAACAGGAAGCCGGCCGCCAGCGGCAGCGTCGGCATCAGCGCATCGATCCGGTCCAGCACGCCCCCGTGACCGGGCAGCAGCCGGCTCGAGTCCTTGACGCCGGCGCAACGCTTGATCCACGACTCGAACAGGTCGCCGACAACCGACCAGGCGGCCAACAGTACAAACAGCACGAAGGCCATCAGCCCCGGGGCCAGGTAGGCGCTGATCGCGACGCGCTCGACTTCCGGGGCATGCAACACCAGCCAATGCCAGACGCCGTAGTAGAGCATGACACCGAGCAGGCCGCCGATGACACCCTCGACCGTCTTTCCGGGACTCACTTTGGGGGCGAGCTTGTGCCGGCCGAAGCGCTTGCCGGCGAAGTAGGCGGCGATATCGGCAACCCAGACGATCAGCGCCAGGCTCAGCAGCACCCAGGCGCCTGCCGCGCGCAGGACCAGCAACGCTGCAAACAGCGGCACGATCACCACGAGGCCGGCGGCCGCGGTCGCTGCGGGGTATCTTGGCCGCAGGGTCTTGCCCAGCCAAAACGGCACCAGCAGCATCCAGAATGCCGCGCAAACGGCAAGCAGGAACGCGAGCAGCGCGGCGAATCGCCTGACAGCCTCGCGTTCTCCGGTCTGCAGGATCGCCAGGCCCAGCATCGCCGCCACCAGCACCGCGACAAAGGCCCACAGCGCTCGCTGCGGCAAACCCGCCAGGCGCCCCCACTCCCACGAGGCGACACCCAGCAGAACGAGGCAGAATGCCGCCCATCCCCAAGGCGGCGCGAGGAACAGCGAGCCCAACACCAGGGGCAACAGAAACAGCGCCGTGACAATACGGGTCTTCAGCACGGCGTTGTCCGCAACGTCAGGCCGCGTCGGCCTTGGTGACGATCGCCTCCGCAAGCTGCTCGCTGGTGCGGCCGAAGCGGCGCTCGCGTGAACGGTACGATTCAAACGCCTTGAGGATGCTGTCGCGTCCGAAGTCGGGCCAAAGCTCGGGCGTGAAATACAGCTCCGTGTACGCCAGTTGCCAGAGCAGGAAATTGCTGATGCGCTGCTCGCCGCCAGTACGGATGAACAGGTCCGGCTCCGGCGCATAAGCCATCGAAAGATGCGGCGCCAGGTCGGCCTCGCTGATCGCAAGCGCCGGGTCGAGTTGGTCAAACTCCAATGCCGGCGCGCCGTTTCGGGCATTTTCGACCTGCAAGGCACGCCAGGCAAGGAGTTTTTCGAGGCGTGCCTGGTTGGCCGCCTGCAGGATATCCCAGCGCCCGCCGTAGTTGGCCGCAACGGTGAGGTTGAGCTTGCCGTTGTCGCGGGTCAGCGCCTCGGCGTTGGCGATTAACTCCCGAATGCGCGCGTCGAACGGCGCAAGATCGCCGACGACGCGAAAACGGATGCCGTTGTTGTGCAGCTTCACGACCTCGTTTTCCAGCGCGCGAATGAACAACTGCATCAGCACCGACACCTCGTCGGCGGGGCGGCGCCAGTTTTCGCTGGAAAAGGCAAAAAGCGTCAGGTATTCGACGCCGAGGTCGCCGCAAGCCTTGACCGTTTCGCGCACCGACTCGACCCCGCGCTTGTGCCCGGCCACGCGCGGCAGGTAGCGTTGCTTGGCCCAGCGGCCGTTGCCGTCCATGATGATCGCAACATGCCGCGGGACGCCGCCGACCGCGGGGATGGTCTGGGTTGAACTGTCGTGCATCGCGCGCGCCGGGAGCGAAGATCCGATGTCACATCGACATCAGGTCTTTTTCCTTTTCATGGATCAGCTTGTCGACCTCGGCGATGAACTTGTCGGTCAGCTTCTGCACGTCGTCCTGCGCCTTTTTCTCGATGTCCTCTGGGATCGCGTGATCCTTGAGCGCATCCTTGAGCGTGGTGTTGGCGTCACGGCGGATGTTGCGGATCGCCACCTTGCAGTGCTCGCCTTCGACCTTGACGATCTTGGTCAGCTCCTTGCGCCGCTCCTCGGTGAGCAGCGGCATCGGCACGCGGATGGTATCGCCCGAAGTGCTCGGGTTGAGGCCGAGGTCGGCGTCTCGGATGGCTTTTTCGACGGTGTGCGCGAGCTTCTTCTCGAACGGCTGGACCATGATGGTGCGCGCATCGGCCAGGTTGACATTGGCCACTTGGCGGATCGGCACCATCGCGCCGTAATAGTCGACCATCACGTGGTCGAGGATCCCAGCGTGGGCGCGCCCGGTGCGCACCTTGCCCAAATCGTGCTTGAGCGCCTCGAGCGACTTGGACATCTTGGTTTCGCACTGCTTCTTGAGGTCAGCGACATTCATCGTTTCACTCCATTGCATTCATTCAGGCATGAACCAGCGTGCCTTCGTCCTCGCCCAGCACGATGCGCTTGAGCGCCCCTTGCTTGAAGATCGAAAAGACATTGATCGGCAGGTTCTGGTCGCGGCACAATGCCAAGGCGGTCGCATCCATCACCTTCAGGTTCTTGACGATCGCCTCGTCAAACGAAAGCTGATGATAACGCGTCGCCGCAGGGTTCGTTTTCGGGTCGGCTGTGTAGACGCCATCGACCTTGGTAGCCTTGAGCACCACCTCGGCGCCGATCTCGGCGCCGCGCAGTGCAGCCGCCGTGTCGGTGGTGAAGAACGGGTTGCCGGTGCCGGCCGCAAAGACCACCACCTTGCCCTCTTCGAGGTACTGCATCGCCTTGGGCCGCACGTACGGTTCGACGACCGGCTCGATGTTGATGGCCGACTGTACGCGCGGGATGACGCCGACCTTCGACAGCGCGTCCTGCAAGGCCAGTGAATTCATCACGGTCGCCAGCATGCCCATGTAGTCGGCGGTGGCGCGGTCCATGCCGGCGGCGCTGGTGGAGACACCGCGAAAGATGTTGCCGCCGCCGATGACGATGCCGATGGCAACGCCGAGGTCGGAAACCTCCTTGATCTCGAGTGCAATGCGCTCGATCGTCGGCCGGTTGATGCCAAAGGCGTCGTCGCCCATCAGGGCCTCGCCGGACAACTTGAGGAGGATTCGCTTGTACCGTGAACGCGTCATCAGATGTCCCTGGTTGTACTCAAGTTTGCGGGCCGAATGTGGCGAAAACCTGCCGACCCACCGGCAACTGCCGGGAAGCCCACCGGCTCCCGGTCAATTCCTCCTAGCGGGCCGCGGCAGCCGCCGCTTCCTTCACTTCCGCGGCAAAGTCGCTGACTTTCTTCTCGATGCCTTCGCCGACGACGTAGAGCGTGAAGCCGTTCACCGCGGCGCCCTTGGACTTCATCAGCGCCTCGATGGTGAGCTTGTCGTCCTTGACGAACGGCTGCGAAAGGAGCGAGACCTCCTTCAGATACTTGGCGACCGAGCCTTCGACCATTTTGGCGACGATTTCGGCCGGCTTCCCCGATTCGGCGGCCTTGCCTTCGGCGACCGCGCGTTCCTTGGCGATGTCCTCGGCCGGCACGCCCTTGGGGTCGAGCGCCTTCGGCTTCGAGGCGGCGATGTGCATGGCCAGGTCCTTGGCCAGCGTCACGTCGCCGCCGCTGACATCGACCAGCACGCCGACCTTGGCGCCGCCATGGATGTATTGATTCAGCAGCCCCGTTGCAGTCACCCGCTTGAAGCGGCGCAGACTCATGTTTTCGCCGATCTTGCCGACCAGCGCCTTGCGGGTCTCCTCAACCGAGGTGCCGTTGATCGACATGGCCGACAAGGCGGCTACGTCGGCCGGATTGTCGGTGACCACCATCTGGGCGAGCTTGTTGACCAGCGCGATGAATTCGTCGTTCTTGGCGACAAAATCGGTCTCGCAGTTCATTTCAACGATTGCGCCGGTCTTCTGGTCGGCCGAGATGTGGATCGCCACCATGCCCTCGGCCGCCACGCGCCCGGCGGCCTTGGTGGCCTTGTTGCCGAGCTTCACGCGCAGGATTTCCTCCGCCTTGGCCATGTCGCCCTGCGCCTCGGTGAGCGCCTTCTTGCATTCCATCATCGGCGCGTCGGTCTTTTCGCGCAATTCCTTGACCATTCCTGCGGTGATTTCAGCCATTTCCTGTGTCCTGCTTCCTGAGTTTTTTCGTGGTTTCTTCCGCCCAAAATCGTCTGGCTTTGCCAGCGATTTTGGGGTGACTAAAGCGGAAAAAAGTAGGGGTTTACTTTTGCCCGACCATCCCAAAAAAAAGGGGCCGGAGCCCCTTTTCCGGAATTACTTGCCTTCTTCCTCGGTGACCTCGACCAGCTCTTCGCCGGCCGGTGCAACCAACTCCTGGATCACCTGGCTCTTGCCCTCGAGGATCGCGTCGGCCACGCCGCGCGCATAGAGGCGGATGGCGCGGGTCGAGTCGTCGTTACCCGGGATGATGTAATCGACGCCATCCATCGAATTGTTGGTGTCGACCACGCCGATCACCGGCACGCCGAGCTTCCGGGCCTCGGTCACGGCGATCTTGTGGAAGCCGACGTCGATGACGAACACCGCATCGGGAATCCCGGCCATGTCCTTGATTCCGCCCATGGCGCGCTGGAGCTTTTCCAGTTCGCGGGTGAGCATCAGCGCTTCCTTCTTGGCCAGCTTTTCGAGCGAGCCGTCCTCGCGCATCAACTCGAGATCCTTCAGGCGCTTGAGCGAGGCCTTGACGGTCTTGTAGTTGGTGAGCATTCCGCCCAGCCAGCGGAAGTCCACGTAGGGCATTCCGGCGCGCTCGGCTTCC
>DASUDU010000261.1:0-2026 GCA_036275435.1 Usitatibacteraceae bacterium
GCTGCCGAACAGCGGGATCGGCCACACCACCAGGTCGCCGGTGACGGCGATGCGCTCCTCGGGAAGCCAGACCACGAGGTCGGAGGCCGTGTGCGCGCGCCCGAGGTACAGAATCTCGACGCGCCGCTTGCCGCGCAGCACCAGCCGCTCGCCCACTTCCAGGTCGGGCAGCAGGATGGGCGTGGAGGGGGTGTCACGAAAGTAGCGCTCCGCCCAGGTCAGGTCCGCGGCGAAACTCTCGCGCTCCTCGGCGCTGATCGGCTTGCCGGCGAGGTTCAGGTTTTTCGCCAGCGCGTTGCGGATTTCCTGTGCGAACGCCGGGCCTTCCTTGAGCAGCTCCTTGCGATTCGCCTCGCCCGTGCCGGCCAGCTCGCCCACCGCGTTGGCGTGCGCCACCACCAGCGCGCCCGGATACGCCGCGCGCCATGCGGCGTTGCCCAGATGGTGGTCGTCGTGCCAGTGCGTGTTGATCAGGTAGCGCACCGGCTTGTCGGTGAGCGACTTGAGCGCCGCGATCGACGCCGCCGCCGTGGCCTGCCCGATGCCGGTGTCGACGACGATCGCGTGATCGGCTTCGAGGATGAACACCGTGTTCGACACGAACGTCAGCCCCGGCGGCTCGCGGCGCACCGCAGCGTACACACCGTCGGCGATGCGGGTGAGGTCGATGTCCGTCGCATGCACCGGCAGGGCCAGGGTGGAAAGCACGGCGAGAATTGAAATCAACAGGCGCGCCACGGCAACTCCCGGGTGGGTTGGTGAACTCCAGGAAATCTTTTCAACCGGAATGCCAAATGAGAGGACATCGCCGGCGTTTCCCGAACGCTAACCCCGATCGCCGGAACGCTGAGTAGCTGTCGGTGACGAACGCCGACCGCGCCGCTGCTACACCGATTCGATCAGCGCCACCGCGCCCAGCCCGCCGTCGGCGCAGATGCTGACCACGGCGCGCTTGCCCGACCCCAGCGCCGCCAGTTCCTTGACGGCCTGCGAGAGGATGCGCGCGCCGGTGGCGCCGAACGGGTGGCCGATGGCGACCGAGCCACCATTTGGATTGAGGCGCTCCCAGGGGAACCTGCCCAGCGGCGCGCTGACCCCGGCCCTGTCGCGCACGAAGGCCTCGCTCTCGATGGCCGCGATGTTGCACAGCACCTGCGCGGCGAACGCTTCGTGGATCTCCCACAGGTCGACGGCATCGAGCGTCATGTAGTGGCGCGCCAGGAGCCGCGGGATCGCGTAGGCCGGGGCCATCAGCAGGCCTTCCTTGAAGATGTCCACGCCCGCCATTTCCCAGTCGACCAGCCGCGCGCACGGCGTGCCCGCCGGCAGCCTGGCGAGACCCTTTTCGTTGGCCACCCAGATCGCCGCGGCACCGTCGGTCAGCGGCGAGGCATTGCCCGCGGTGATCGAGCCGGCGCCGCTTCGGTCGAACGCGGGTTTGAGGCTCGCCAGTTTTTCCAGCGAGGAATCGGCGCGCGGGATCTGGTCGCGCGCCGCGCCCTCGACGCCGAGTACCAGCGAATCGAAAAAGCCGCCGGCCATTGCCTTGACCGCGCGCTGGTGGCTGTCGAAGGCCAGGCGGTCCTGGCGCTCGCGTGTCATCGTCCAGACCTTGACCATCTCCTCGCAGTGCTCGCCCATGCTTTTTCCGGTGACGCGGTTTTTCACGCTGGGGATGTCGAGCTTCAGGTCCTTGAACTTCACCGAGGTGAGCGCATCGAGCCGCGCGCCCATCGTGCGCGCCTGCATCAGCGCCCTGAGCCAGTTGGAAAAGCCCTGCGTGAGGCCGATCTGCACCTGGCTCATCGCCTCGACGCCGCCGACCAGCGCCAGCGGCGCGTGCTCGGAGAGCATGCCGGCGGCCTCGAACACGCCGACCATCGACGTCGCGCAGGCCTGCACGGTGGACACCGCCGGGGTCGTCGGGTCGAGCTTGGCATCGAGCAGCACCTCGCGCGCCAGGTTGCTCCAGCGCAGGCTGGGAATCACCGTGCCCCAGACCAGCAGGTCCGGCCGCGCGATCGCC
>DASUDU010000262.1:0-4400 GCA_036275435.1 Usitatibacteraceae bacterium
GCCGCGCTCGGCTTCGGTTTCATCGAAGTCGGCACGGTCACGCCGCGCCCGCAGCCGGGAAACCCGAAGCCGCGCATGTTCCGCCTGCCCGAACACGAAGCGATCATCAACCGGCTCGGCTTCAACAACGACGGGCTCGACGCCTTCATCGCCAACGTGCGGCGCGCGCGCTACAAAGGCGTGCTCGGCCTGAACATCGGCAAGAACGCCGATACGCCGAATGCGCGCGCCGCCGACGACTATCTCGCCTGCCTGCGCGGTGTCTACCCGCACGCCAGCTACGTGACCGTCAACATCTCCTCGCCCAACACCAAGGGCCTGCGCGACTTGCAGGCGGCTCGCGCGCTCGACGAGCTGCTGGGCGCGCTCAGGCAGGAGGCAGTCGCCCTGGAAAGAAAGCACCAGCGGCGGGTGCCGCTGGTCCTCAAAATCGCCCCGGATCTCGACCTGAAGGCAATCGCCGAAATGGCCGCGCTGGTGCGCACCCATGCCTTCGACGGCGTCATCGCCACCAACACCACGGTTTCGCGCGATGCCGTTCGCGGCCACCCGCTGGCCGCGGAAGCCGGCGGATTGTCCGGGCGCCCCTTGTTCTCGCCCTCGACCGAGGTGCTGCGCGAACTGGTGCGCGCGCTCAAGGGCGACGTCCCGGTCATCGGCGTCGGCGGCATCCTTTCGGCAGCCGACGCGCGCGCCAAGATCGACGCGGGGGCTTCGCTGGTGCAGATCTACACGGGGTTCATCTACCAGGGTCCGGCGCTGATCGGCGCGGCCGTGAACGCCATCGGGGCGGCTCCATGAAGATCGGCATCCCGCGCGAAATCAAGGACGGCGAGCGGCGCGTCGCGCTGGTTCCGGATGCGGTGCGCGCGTTGTGCGCGGCCGGGCATGCGCTGGTTGTCGAGCACGATGCCGGCGCCGGCGCCGGGTTTGCCGACGACGAATACCTCGCCGCCGGCGCGAGCCTTGCCGAGTCGGCGCCGGCCGCCTTCGACGCCGACCTGGTGGTCAAGGTCAAGGAGCTGCAGAACGGCGAATGGCCACACCTGCGCAACGGCGGCATGGTGATGGGCTTCCTGCTGCTGGCCGGGCACCGCAACGTCGCGCACGAAATGCTGGCGCGGCGCATCACCGGCATCGCCTACGAGACCATTGACCATCCGCTCCACCATTTCCCGGTTTTGTCGCCGATGTCGCGCATCTCTGGCGAACTGGCCGTGACCATCGGCGCCCACTGGCTGATGGCGCCGCAAGGCGGGCGCGGCATCGCCCTATCCGGCGCGCGCGTGGTGGTGCTGGGCGCGGGGAATGCCGGTGCGGCGGCGGCCCTGACTGCGCAATCCCTCGGCGCCAGCGTCACCGTGCTCTCGCGCGTCGGCGTGCGCCTGGCGTCGCTGGCGCAGCGCTTCGGCCTCGAGGGGCGCACCGCCGCGATCAGCCTCGAGGCGCTCGACGACGCCCTCTCCGGTGCTGACCTGGTGATCGGCGCGGTGCACGTCGCCGGGCAGCCAACGCCGAAACTCGTCACGCGCGATCACCTGCGCTCGATGGGCTCTGGCGCGGTGCTGGTCGACATCAGCATCGATGGTGGCGGCGTTGCGGAATCCTCGCGGCCGACCTCGATGAGCGAACCGACCTATGTCGACGGCGGCGTCATTCACTATTGCGTGCCCAACATCCCGGCAGCCGTCCCGCGCTCGGCCAGCCTGATGCTGTCGGCGGCGGTGCTGCCCTACGTCGAGTCGCTCGCCGCGCGCGGCCTGACGGAGGCGCTGCGCGACGATCCCGGATTCGCCGCCGGCCTGCAGATTCACGGCGGGCAGGTTACGCACGGCGCAACGGCGCAGGCCCTGGGCCGGCCGCACGTGGACATCGACACCTTGCTGCACGCATGTTGAGACCTGCGGGCGCCAGCGTCGAGGCCATCGATGCGCTGCTGCCGCAGACCCAGTGCACGCGCTGCGGCTTTGCCGGGTGCCGGCCTTATGCCGAGGCGATCGCCGCCGGTACCTCGCCGATCAACCGATGCCCGCCCGGGGGCGAAGCGACCATCGCGGGGCTGGCGCGGCTGCTTGAGCTTGCCGTGCTGCCGCTGGACGCATCGTGCGGCACCCACACCGCGCACCGCGTGGCGCTGATCGACGCCGACGCGTGCATCGGCTGCGCCAAGTGCCTGGCGCCGTGTCCGACCGATGCCATCGTTGGCGCCAACAGGCACCTGCATCGCGTGCTGCCGGCGCTGTGCACCGGTTGCGAACTGTGCCTTCCACCCTGTCCGGTCGATTGCATCCGCATGGTCGAGGACCCGGCGCATCCGTCCATGATGGATCGTAACGAGGCGCGGCGGCGGTTTGGCGCGCACACGCTGCGGATCGAGCGCGACCGGCGGGAACGCGAGTCGGCTCTGGCCGAGCGCGAGCGGCTGGCGACGGGCGGGACTGCCTGATGGCGCGCAGCCGACTGATGAGCGACGCGCAGCGCCGGCGTTTTTTCGAAACGCTGCGCGCGCGCAATCCACATCCGCGCTCGGACCTCGAGTACGCCACGCCCTTCGAACTGCTGGTCGCCGTGATCCTTTCCGCGCAGGCCACCGATCGCAGCGTCAACCTGGCGACGCGCCAGCTGTATGCGCGCGCCAACTCGCCCGCGGCCGTGCTGGCGTTGGGCGAGCAGGGCCTGATCCCGTACATCGAGCGCATCGGCCTGTTTCGCACCAAGGCGAAAAACGTCATCGCCACCTGCCGCGCCCTGCTCGAGCGGCACGGCGGAGAAGTGCCGGCCGATCGGGCGGCGCTGGAGGCCCTGCCGGGAGTCGGCCGCAAGACCGCCAACGTGGTGCTCAACGTGGCATTCGGGCAGCCGACGATGGCGGTCGACACGCACATCTTTCGCATCAGCAACCGCATGGGCCTCGCGCCGGGCAAGGACGTGCTGGCGGTGGAAAAACGCCTGCTCAAGGTGGTTCCGGCCGAATTCATGGACCACGCGCACCATTGGCTGATCCTGCACGGCCGCTACACCTGCGTAGCCAGGAAGCCGCGTTGCGGCGCCTGCCCGGTCTTCGACGAGTGCGGCTTCGGCGGCAAGCGCAAGGAATAAGCCGATGTTCAATCCGTCCCGCGAGGAGGTGCGCGACTTCCTGTTCGAGTCCTGGCGCAAGTACCGCGCCGCAGGGCCGCTCACGGCGATGGAGGCGCGCGCGGCGCAGGTGATCGCCGCGCATCCGGAGTACCACGGCATGCTTGACGATCGCGATCGCTTTGCCGAGCGCTTTCGCGGCCGCGACTACCCGCCGGAGTTTGGCCAGGTCAATCCGTTCCTGCATTTGTCCATGCACATCGCCATCCGCGAGCAAGTGGCGATCGACCAGCCGCGCGGGGTTGCGCGGCATCACGAGGCGCTTAGCCGGCAGCACGGCAGCGCTGAGGCCGCCGAGCACGAGATGATGGATTGCCTGGGGGAAATGCTCTGGCAGGCCGAACGCGCGCAAACCGCGCCGAACGCGGCGATCTACCTGGCCTGCCTTGGCCGCAAGTCGGCCATGGAACCGCCGGGCGACGCATGAGCCGGCGCCCCGGCGCGGCCTGCGGCGTGCAAACAAAAACGCCCGCGCAAGGCGGGCGTTCGGGATGCGGCGACCGGCAATTCAGTATTTCATCTTCAAGTCGGACGGCTGCGCGGAGAAATACGCGGCCAGATCGCGGATGTCCTCGGCCTTCAGCGCGCCGGCAAAGCCGTTCATCGAGGCGTTCTTGCGCTTGCCCGACTTGTACTGGTTGAGCGCGGTGACCAGGTAATCGTAGTGCTGGCCTGCCAGCACGGGATAGTCGGGCTGAATCGGCTTGGCGCCGCCTTCGCCGTGGCACGCCTTGCAGGTTTCGGCCTTCTTGGCGCCAGCCTCGGCGTTGCCCTTTTTGGCCTGGGCAGCCATCGGCAGGGCCAGCGCAGCGGCGAGGATCAGGATCGATGTCTTCATGGGTTGTGCGCCTATTTCTGTGCGTAGTAGGCCGCGATGTCCAGCATGTCCTTGTCGGACAGCTGGTTGGCAAGGCCCTTCATGGTTTCGTTGTAGCGCTCACCGCTCTTGTAGGCCTTGAGCGCGGCGCTGATGTACGCGGCATTCTGGCCGCCGATCTTCGGCACGTGGTAGACCTCGGGATACGCGGCCTTGGTGCCGGGCATCCCGTGGCAGCCCGAACAGATCGCCACCGCCTTGGATTTGCCGGCTGCGGCATCACCCGCCGCGGGCGCCTGCGCCAGAGAAACGGCCGGCGCCAACAACAACAATGACAGGACTTTTTTCATGGTTTTTTCTGTGAATGGAGCGGAATGCATGGCCGCGAACCCCGGATGCCGCAGTCTGCCCCGGCGACCGTCAGGCAAGCGCAAAACGCGCTGCT
>DASUDU010000263.1:0-12740 GCA_036275435.1 Usitatibacteraceae bacterium
GGGCCCAGCACATTGGGCAGGACGTGCGAGAACATGATCGCCAGCGGGTGGCGCCCGATCACGCGCGCGGCCTGCACGTATTCCTTGTTGCGCTCCACCAGGGTCGAGCCGCGCACCGTCCGCGCGTAGCGCACCCAGCCGGAGGCGGCGATGGCGAAGATCAGCACATACACGGCCAGCTGGTCGTGCATCTCCTTGGGCAGCGCCACACGCGCCACGCCGTCGATCAGCAGCGCGATGAGGATCGCCGGAAACGACAGCTGGATGTCGGCCACGCGCATGATGAAGGCATCGACCGAGCCGCCGACGTAGCCGCTGATCAGGCCCAGCGAGACGCCGACCACCATCGCCAGCAACACCGCGCAGATGCCCACGACCAGCGACACGCGCGATCCGTACATGATCGTCGAAAGCACGTCGCGGCCCTGGTCATCGGTGCCGAGCAGGAACTGCGGCTTGCCCGTCGCGGTCCACGACGGCGGCGTGAAGGCATCGAGCAGGTTGAGCGTTTTCAGGTCGAACGGGTTGTGCGGCGCGAACAGCGGGGCGAACGCCGAGCCGAGCAGGCAGATCAGCGCCACAACCGCGGCAACCATCACCAGCCGGTTGTGCTTGAAGCTCCACCACAGGTCGGAATCGAAAAAGCGTGCCACGGTATCGCGCATCTCAATGTCCCCCTGTGCTGGTGCTGCCCAGGCGCAGCCGCGGGTCGACCACGTAATAGAGCAGGTCGACGGTCAGGTTGACGAGGACGAAGATCAGGCCGATCAGGCACAGGTAGGCGGCCATCACCGGGATGTCGGCAAATTGCACGGCCTGGATGAACAGCAGCCCCATGCCGGGCCACTGGAACACGGTTTCGGTGATGATGGCGAAGGCGATCAACTCGCCGAGCGTAAGGCCGGTGATGGTGATGACCGGCACCAGGGTGTTTTTCAGCGCATGGCCGAAATGTACTGCGCGGTTGGTCAGGCCGCGCGCGCGCGCGAACTTGATGTAGTCGGTGCGCAGCACCTCGAGCATCTCGGCGCGCACCAGGCGCATGATCAGCGTCACCGGGTAGAACCCGAGCGTGGTCGCCGGCAGCACCAGCGCCTTCAGGCCGCTGGCGGTCAGCAGGCCGGTGGACCAGAAGCCGATCTGCGTGACATCGCCGCGGCCAAACGACGGCAGCCAGCCCAGCCACACCGCGAAGATCAGGATGAGGAAGATGCCGATCAGGAAGTTCGGCAGCGAAACGCCGATCAGCGAGGTCGTCAACAGCGCCTTGGCACTCCAGCTCTCGCGCTTGAGCGCCGTGTAGACCCCCAGCGGGATGCCGGCAAACAGGCCGATCACGGCCGCCATCATTGCCAGTTCCAAAGTCGCGGGCAGGCGCTCGGCGATCAGTTGCGACACCGGGCGGCCGAGGCGCAGCGAGATGCCGAAGTTGCCTTGCACCGCGTTGCCGATGAAGGTGCCGAACTGCACGTAGAACGGCTCGTCGAGGCCGAGCGTCTTGCGCACCTCGGCGCGGTCGGCCGCGGTGGCTTCCGGCGGCAGCATCAGCGCCACCGGATCGCCGACGAAATTGAACAGGGCGAAGGCGATGAACCCGACCGCGAGCATCACGAGAACGCTTTGCAGGAGGCGGCGAATGATGAAGGCGAGCATGGCGCGGTCGGTCGGTGCGGACTCGGGGGGTCAGGTGCTGCGGGAAGATCGCATTGTGCCGGTTTTTGGCAGCCTAGTTCATCCTGAAGCGGAAGAAGTAGGGCACGTTGTTGGGCGTGAAAACGGCCTCGACGTTCTTGCGCATCGCCCAGGGAACCAGCGGCTGGTGCAGGGGTAGGGTTGCGACTTCCCTGTTGTGCAGCAGCAGCGCCTCGCGGATCAGGCCGTCGCGCTTCTTCATGTCCGCCTCGACCTTGATTTTGCCGATCAGTTCGTCCATCTTCTTGTTCGAGTAGCGCCCGTAGTTGGAGTCGCCGTAACCGGTGTTGTCGCCGGTGCTGGTGTGCAGCAGCAATTGCAGGTTGTAGAGCGCGTCGAAGGTCGCCGAGCCCCACGACAGGATGTACATGCTGGTGTCGAACTTCTGGATCTTCGGAAAGTAGTTGGCCTGCGGGATGATGTTCGGCGTGGCGCGAATTCCCACCTGGCCCAGCATGGGCGGCAGTGCCTGGCAGATGTCGGCGGCAGGCTGGATGTTGCCGCAGTCGATGGTGATGCCAAAGCCGCTCGGGTAGCCTGCCTCGGCCAGCAGCTTGCGGGCCTTTTCCCTGTCGTAGTCGTGGCGCTTTTCCGCTTCCTTGGAGTAGCCCTGCACGCCGCGCGGAACCAGCGTCCCCGTGGGGATGGAAAGTCCGCGCATGACCTTGTCCTTGATTGCGTCCACGTCGATGGCGTGGGCGATGGCCTGGCGCACGCGCACGTCCTTGAGCGGATTCTTGCCCTTGACGTCGCTGTAGAGCAATTCGTCGCGAAACGTGTCAAACGCGAGGTACTGCACGCGCGCCTCGGCGCCCTCGACAATCTTTACATTCGCGTTGGTCTTGAGCCGCGCGATGTCCTGGGGCGGCGGATCGAGCACGAAGTCGACTTCGCCGGAAAGCAGCGCCGCCGCGCGCGTGGCGTTCGATTTCACCGGCAGGATGTCGATCTGGGTGAGGTTGCCTTTTTCCGGGCTGCCCTTGTTCCACCAGTTTTCATTGGCCACCAGCACGGTCTTCACGTCCGGCTGGCGCACGGTGACCTTGAACGGCCCGGTGCCGTTGGCATTGCGCGAGGAAAACGTATCCTCGCGGTCCTTGTAGTTCTGCGGGGCCTGCGCCTTGTTCTTCTCGGCCCACTCCTTGCTGGCGATGCGGAACTGGAACAGGTGGTTGAGCAGCACCGGGTTCGGCTCTGCCAGGATGAGGTCGACGGTCAGCTTGTCGACCTTCTTCGCGCCCTTGACGCCTTGCAGCGACGACTTCATCTGCGACAGCGGATGCAACGCGCGCTCGACCGAGAACACCACATCGTCGGCGGTGAACTCCTCGCCGCCGTGGAACTTCACGTTCGGCCGCAGCTTGAACCGCCAGGTGCCGGCATCCGGCTGGCTCCAGCTCAACGCGAGCCAGGGAACGATCTTGTAGTTCTTGTCGCGCCCGACCAGGCCTTCGTAGACGCTGGCCAGCACGCGATTGGTCGGCAGCAGGTTGGACGAATGCGGGTCGAGGGTCTGCGGATCATCCTGGCTGGCATAGCGCAGGGTTTTTGCCGCCAACGGTACGGCAAGCAGCGGCGCGAGGAGGCACGCAAACAGGATGGTGGACAGGCGTTGGATGCGCATGGGTGGACCTTTTGGAAACCGGTGGCGCCGCCGGAACTTGTGGCCCCGCTGCGCCCAGAAAACAAACCGCCCATCGAGTTGCCTCGACGGGCAGCCGCGCATTATAGCGGGGATCGGAATTCGGGTTTTGGCGATGGAGCCGGTGGCGGCCGGCACCTTTGCGCCCTCAGCGCACGACGACCCACTTGGCCAGCAGGCGGTTGTCCGGACGGTGCACGACCGTGACATTGGCGCGCATCGCCCACGGAATCACCTGGTGGTGCAGCGGGATGTGGCCGACGTCGGCCTGGTCGATCAGCAGCGCTTCGCGCGTGATCGCGGCACGCTTCTGGAAGTCGGGTTCGGTTTTCAACTGGTCGACCAGGGCGTCGAGCCTGGGGTTGGAGTAGCCCGAGTAATTCCAGTTGCCGTCGCCGCCGGTGCCGCGCGTGCGCAGGATCGATTGCAGCGTGTAGAGCGAATCGAAGGTCGGGACGCCCCAGCCCAGCAGATACATGCTGGTGTCGAGGTTTTGCAGCTTGGGGAAGTAGTTCACGCGCGGCATCGAGTTAACCTTGATCTTCATGTCGATCTTGGCCAGCATGCCGGCAATGGCCACGCAGATGCGCTCGTCGTTGATGTAGCGGTTGTTCGGGCAGTCGAGCGTGACTTCAAAACCGTTCGGGTAGCCGGCCTCGGCCATCAGCTTTTTCGCCTTGGCCAGATCGAGCGGCCAGCGTTTCTCGACATCCTTCGTGTAACCGCGCACCTGGGGCGCGATCATCGACATCGACGTCACGGCCTGGCCGCGCATCACGCTGGTGCGGATGGCATCGGCGTCAATCGTATGCGCGATGGCCTGGCGCACGCGGATGTCCTTGAACGGGTTCTTGCCCTTGACGTTGGAATACAGCAGTTCGTTGCGGCCCTGGTCGAAGTTGAGGAAGATGGTGCGGTTCTCGTTTCCTTCGATGATCTTCACCGACTTGTTCTGCTTCAGCCGCTCGATGTCCTCGACCGGCGGGTCGAGCACGAAGTCGATTTCGCCGGTGACCAGCGCGGCCATGCGCGTGGCGTTTTGCTTGATCGGGCGATAGACGACCTCGTTGATCCGCCCTTCGTGCTTGCCCCACCAGTTGGAGTTGGTGACGATCACGGTCTTGACGTCCGGCTCGCGCGCTTTCAGCACGAACGGGCCGGTGCCGTTGGCGTTGCGCGCGGCGAATGTCTCTTCCTTGTTCTTGAAGTCCTGGGGCTTGAGCACGTTGAATTTCTCGGCCCAGGCCTTGTTCATGATGCGCACCTCGGTGAGCTGGTCGAGCAGCGTCGGCGTCGGCACCGAGGTGATGATGTCGACCGTCAGGCTGTCGACCTTTCTTGCCTCCTTGATGCCGTTCATGAACGCCGAAAAGTCCGAGGTTTTTTCCAGCGCGCGCTGGATCGAGAACACCACGTCGTCGGCGCTGAAGGGTGCGCCGTTGTGGAAGGTGACCTTGTCGCGCAGCTTGAAGCGCATGGTGGTGGGATTGACCACGCTCCAGGACAGCGCCAGGCACGGTTCCAGCGCCATCGTCTTGCCGCGCGTGACCAGCGGCTCGTAGATGTGGTCCGACATGGAATTGTTCAGCCCCTCGTTCTGCGAGTGCGGATCCATGGTCAGGATGTCGCCCTGGCTGGACCAGCGGAAGGTATTGGCCTGCAGTGCCGGGGGAATGGCGACGCCGAGCACGGCGGCGACGACGAGGCTGAGGGTCTGGCGGGAACGCGGGATCATGGGTACTCCGTCAATCGAATCGAGGCCGAGAGTGTGCCCAAGCGCCGCGGTCAAGTCAAACCGGGTTGTGCACGCAACGGTCCGGCGCCAGCGGCCGCGGCGCGCCGCTCCTGCGCACGGCCCAGCCACACGCCGGCGGCGATCATGAACAGGCTCAACGGCACCATGGCGAAGGCCATTTGCGACGTACCCATGCCCAGTGCGCGCAAGCCGGCGTGGCCCCAGGTGGAGACCACGTCCGAGCCGCGCGCGACCACGGTGTCGATGAAGTTCTTGGCCTTGTAGCGCTCGCTGCGCTCGACCACCGTGAAAAGGATTTCGCGCGCCGGCTTGCCGACGGCGAATTCGCTGGCGCGGCGCAGGATGCCCGATACCGCAATCACCGCCAGCGTCGGCACCAGCCCGGTCACGGCCAGCGACAGCACCGCCAGCGCGGGCAGGAACACCAGGCAGAAGACCAGGCCCATCCGCCTGAGCAATGTGCTGGTCACCAGTACCTGCACGATCAGCGTCAGGCTGTTGACCGCGAGGTCGAACCAGGCGAACAGTTGCGTGCGCTCCGCCGCATCGGCGATGGTCTCGGACATGATGCGCACCTGTTCGAGGTAGAAATAGGTTCCCAGGCCCTGCAGCAGGAAAACATAGCCGCACACGGTCAACAGGTATGGGGAGCGGAACGCCAGTCGAATGCCGTCGAGCACCCCGCCGCCGATTGCCTGCTCGTCCCGCGACGCAGAAGGACCGTCCACCCGGTTCCCGCGCGCCCAGCGGCCGAGTCCGAGGATGCAGACAATTGCCACGGCCAGCAGCGCGGCCGAAATCAGCAGCAGGTTGGCAATGCCGACCTCCTTGACGATCGCGGCCGTGATCAAGGGGCCGAGCATCGCGCCCGCGCTGCCGCCCGCGGCGATGGCGCCGAACAGCCGCTTGGCGGCCGCGGAATCGAACACGTCGGTCATGAAACTCCAGAACACGCTGACGACGAAATAGTTGAACACCGACAGCCAGATGAAGAATGCCGGTGCAACCTGGGCCATGGGAATCGCCTCGCTGCGCATCGCAGCGTGGAAGCCGAGCAGGTTGGCGATGAAGAACAGGTAAACGCCGGGCAGAAAAATGCGGCGCGGCCAGCGCGAGGTGATCCAGCCGAACAGCGGTGTCACCAGCAGCATGCCGACGAAGGTGCCGGTAAACAGCCACGGCAGGTTGCCGACCCCGCCCTGGATGCCCATCTCGTCGCGAACCGGGCGCAGCACGTAGTAGGCGCAGAGCAGGACAAAGAAGTAACAGAATGCCCAGGCCAGCGCGGGCCGCTCTTCGCGGCGGACGTCTAGGATCACGATCCACATCCGTGTTGCGGAAAGCGCAATCGTAGCGCATTGCATGGATTGACCTGCGTCAACCCCCCTACAAAATCAGGGAATCGCCTAGGGGTTTTTTCACGCGATTTTGCAATCATCCCCGTGTGGACTTTCTATCGTAAGTTCGTTACAGGCGCCGGGCATAAATTTCGCATTTGGGCTGCGCCAGGGAGATTAGTCATGCATGCCGATCGAACCAGCCAGCGCAATGCGCTCGGGCCGGAATCTGTTGCGGGCGCCGTGTCGCTGGCGCTGGGAATCGTGCCGGCCCTGGCATGGGCGGCGCCGGTGCCGGAAAAGGACCTGCTGTCGCTGGCGCCCGAGGATTTGCTCAATGTCCGCGTCGTTGCCGCCTCGCGTTACGAGCAAAAGACCAGCGAAGTCGCCGGCTCTCCGCAGGTGATGACCGCCAGTGACCTGTCCCGGGCCGGCGTTCGCAGCCTGGCCGAGGCCCTGTCGCTGATGGGCGGGATCTACCTGCAAAACGACGGGCTTTACACGCGGATTGGCGTGCGCGGCTTCCTGCGCAATTCCGATTACAACGCGCGCATCCTGCTGCTGCTCAACGGCCGGCGCGCCAACGAGCTTTCCTATGACGGCGCCTATTTTGGCGAAGAGGGCCCGATCGACATTTCGCTGGTCGAGCGCATCGAGTTCATCCCGGGGCCGGGTTCTTCCGTCTATGGCAGCAACGCGCTGTTTGGCGTGATCAACGTGGTCACGAAAACCGCGGCCCAGATGAAACCGGCGGTGCAGATCGATGCCCACGACCGACATGCCGGGCGCATCGAGGCGCGCGCGCCGTTTTCCTGGGGCGATCGCGCAACCGGTGTCGTGCAGGTCTCCCGGCACCTGGACAGGGGACGGCGACGCGATGCGGCGGAATTGGGTGGCGCGATCCCCGAGTCCCTGCAAAGTGCCGGGCGCGACCGCGAGTGGACCAACCGGTTGTTCGCGGCGCTCGACATCGGGCCATACAACTTGCGCGCCTACTCGGTGAACCGCGAGGTCAATGTGGCCAACGGCGCCTATTTCTCCGAACCGCTCGCCGAACCTCAACCGAACCGCGACCGCCTGACCTTGGTGGATGTCGGGCGCGAATTCCGCCTGGCCGGCAATCACGTCATTTCCGCGCGATTGGGCATTGGCGACTACCGTTTTCGCGGTTATTACGTGCCCAACACCCGCTTGCTCGGCCCCGGCGAACCCACCCTGGAAATTGCCACATCGCGCTGGGTCGATGTGGAACTGAAGTGCGTCGTGCCCTGGGCTGCGCATTCGACCCTGGTCGCCGGTGTCGAAGTCACCCGCGCCACGTCGATCACGGACCGGCTGGACGAAACCACGACCGGGCACGTATTGGTCGATACCAGGGCCGCGCTGACCCGCTCGGGGGTCTTTGCGCAGAACGACTGGACGCCATGGTCGGCGCTGACGGCCAGCGCCGGAGTGCGGCTTGACGCCCAGACCGGGCGCGACGTCGTTTGGTCCCCGCGCTTGGGGCTGGTCTATCGCGCCGCGTCGACCTTGACCCTGAAGGCGCAGCATGGAGTGTCGTTCCGCGCGCCCAATGCATACGAGCTCTATTACAACATTCCGGATTACGGCTACCGCACCAATCCGAACCTGCGCGAGGAAAAGATCCGCAGTTCGGAACTGACCATGGAAGCGGCGCTGGGCGCGTCGGCATCGTTGCGCATTTCGGCGTTCGACAACCGTGTGGACCGGTTGATCGATTTCCGCACCGATCCTGCGGATGGAACGCTGGTCTTCAGCAATGTTGGTACCGCGACCACACGCGGGATCCAGGCCGACTGGCAATACAAGGCAGCCTCTGGCTGGCAGGCTCGCGCCGGATTGACATGGCAACGGGGGCGCGGGATCGAGGCCGGGGCCGAGAAGCCGCTCGATTCGTCGCCGCGCGTGCTCGCCCACCTTCACCTGCTGACGCCGTCGGTTCGGGGAGTCGCCGGTGCCTTGTACTGGCGTTACGTGGGGCCGCAGTTCGGCCACGATGGCCGCAATGGCGGCTATGCGTTGGTCGATGCGGCGCTGATCGCTCCCAATATCTGGGCAAATTGGGATGCCAACTTGCGCATCGCCAACCTGCTGGACAGGCATTTTGGCTACCCGCTCAACGATGAATTCGCGCAGGGCATGGAGCGCGGCCGCGGCCGCGAGATCTCGCTGGGCCTGCGCGGACGATTCTAGGCCGATGCGGTTTGCCAGACTGAGGAACGGACTTGCATGCGCCGCCGCGGCGGGCGCGATGCTTGCCGCGAATCCGGTGCTTGCGCAGGTCAGCGAATACCAGGTCAAGGCTGCATTCCTGTTCAATTTCGCGTTGTTCAGCCAGGCCGCCGGTACTGCCGTCACGGCCGCCGATGAGCGGCCCTATCCGATCTGCACCATGGGCCGGCACAACTTCGGGTCGGCGCTCGACGCGTTGCGCGCAAAGAAGATCGAGTTGCGTCCGGTTGAGGTTCGGGCCGTTTCGACCGCCGACGAGGCCGCACGCTGCCAGCTGTTGTTCCTCGGCAAATCCGAGCGGGAAGCGACGCGCCGCGCCATTGCCGCCGTCAAGGGGAAGCCGGTCATCCTCGTTGCCGAATCGGACCATGAAATGGCCGAGGAGATGGTGTTCGTGCTGGTGCTGGTCGATGAACGGGTCGCGTTCGATTTCAATCTCGAGGTCGCCAAAGCGCACGGGCTGAATGTCAGCTCGCGTCTTGCGCGCCTGGCGAGGAACCAACGATGACGCGCGCACGCATCGTCCTGGACCGGTTGCTGCACCAACTGGCGGGCCGGTGGAGCCGCGCGCGGCTCAACAGCAAGCTGCAAATCCTGGTGGCGTGCGTGGTACTGCCGGCCCTCGTTGCCGCGCTGTTCGGCGTCGGCCAGGTGTTCTACCGTTACCAGATTGAGGCGTTCGAGGCCGACGCCGCGACCCAGGCGCGGGTTGCCACGGAAAGCGTTGCCGCTGCGGTCATGCTGGACAACCGCGCCGAAACGGAAGACATCCTGAATACCGTGCTGGCGCCGACCCATGCGGTCGAGGCCACGATATACGACGCGGCCGGCAGCCGCGTCGCGATCTTCCAGCGCGACAACGCGCAAGCGCCGATCCTGCCTGCGAAGCTGGGCAGCGCAACTTCGGGCGACGGCGCACGGAAACTGCATCGGGTCTCGCAGCGCGTCGCATACCGCGGTGAAATGGTTGGCGATATCGTGATGCTGGTGTCGAAATCGCACCTGGAAGGGCAGTTCCGCCGCCAGCAATGGAGTGCGGCGCTGGTGATCGCGCTGCTGGCGGCGGTTGCCGCCATGGCGGTGCGCCGCTTCGTGACCCGCGCGGTCAAGCCCGTTGAGGAACTGGCGCGCCTGATGGATGAGGTTTCGGAAAGCCGTGACTACTCGCGTCGCTCGGTGCCGGCAACGCGCGACGAAGTCGGGCGACTGTCGCTGGCGTTCAACGGCATGCTCGAGCAGATGCAGCAGCATGAAGCGCAATTGCGTCATGAACTGACCGAGCGCGAGCACGCCGAGCTGCGCCTGGTCGACATGGCCACCAACGATGCCGTAACCGGCTTGCGCAACCGCCATTTCTTTACCGAGCAGCTGCGCACGGCCGTCACGCGCGCATCGCGCGAAGACGCCCGGTTCGCGCTGATGTTCATCGACCTGGACAACTTCAAGGTGGTCAACGACACCCTCGGTCACAGCACCGGGGACATGCTGCTCACCGAGTTCGGCAGCCGGCTGCGCCACGCCGTGCGCGAGTCCGACCTGGTGGCGCGCCTGGGCGGCGACGAGTTCGCCGTGCTGCTCGAGTCGAGCGATGCGCGCGCGTCCGTGGAACGCCTGGCCCAGAAGATTGCCGACATGAGCCGTTTGCCGATTTCCGCGGAGCACCGCGACGTCATCGTCACCTCCTCGGTCGGCATCGCGTTCTTTCCCGATGGCGGCCGCACCGCCGAAGACCTGGTGCGCAATGCCGACGCCGCGATGTACCACGCCAAGGCTGCAGGAAAGAACACCTACGCGTTCTTCACCCCGGCCATGACGGTGCTTTCCGAGCGGCGCTTTCACATCGAGAACGCATTGCGCGGGGCTTTGGACCGCGGCGAACTGTCCCTGGTGTACCAGCCGATCGTGAACCTGGTTACGCGCGAGGTGGTCAAGGCCGAGGCGCTGTTGCGCTGGAATACCCTGGGACGGTCGATTTCCCCTGCCGAATTCATCCCGGTGGCGGAAGAGACCGGGTTGATCGTGCCGATCGGCGCCTGGGTGCTGCAGGAAGCCTGCCGGGCCGCGGCAGCCTGGCGCGACGCCGGGAAGCCGATCGTCGTCGCCGTCAATGTCTCCGGCCGGCAACTGATGAGCGCCGGGTTTGCCGAGACGGTCGGCGCGGCGCTCGCCGCCAGCGGCTTGGCCAAAGAGAAACTTACGCTCGAGATCACCGAGGGCATGCTGGTCACCGCGGACCAGCAGGCGCGCCGCACGCTCGATGCGCTGGAAAAGGATGGCATCGGGCTGCTCATTGACGATTTCGGCACCGGCTATTCGTCGCTGGCCTACCTGACGCGCCTGGCTGTGGACGGCATCAAGATCGACCGCTCGCTGGTGGGCGGGCTGCCGGAAAACCGCGAGCATGCGGCGATCACCAGTGCGGTGGTGGGCATGGCTGACGGGATGCACGCGGACGTCATCGCCGAAGGGGTCGAAACCGAACGCCAAGCTGAGGCCTTGCAGCGCATTGGTTGCAGGTTTGCGCAGGGCTTCCTGTTCGGGCGCGGCGTCAAGGATACTGCGCTGCTGCAACTGGCGCAGGAGATCGAGGGCAAAAAGCCGCCGCCCCTGGCCCAGGTACTGCCGATCTCCGGCATCCGGATTCCCGCGCAAAACTGAGCGGACCAGCCGCGCCGCGCCGGAGGTGAAGCCAACTTGGTACCTGCGCAAGTCAATAAGTCATTTAAAAACAACAACTTAAAAGATTACTGCGAATTGGCGGCGGCACGCGTTGTCCATTCCCTGCGGATGCGGCTATTCTAGGTGCACCCGAAACTTGGCAAGAACTCCCATGACCACGATTGTTGTCGTCAAGAAAGACGGTCACGCCGTCATCGCCGGTGACACGCTCACCACCTTCGGCTCAACGCGGCTGGCTTCGATCCACGATGCCGCGCCCGAGAAGCTGCTCAAGAGCGGCGATACCTATTTCGGCATTGCCGGCAGCGCCGCGCACCAGCTGGTGCTGGAAAACCTGCTGAAAAAGCACCCGGAATTCAAGTTCCACTCGCGCGAGGACATTTACGAGAGCTTCCGCAAGATCCACCCGATCCTCAAGGAAGAGGCGTTCCTCAACCCCAAGGAGGAGGAGGACGATCCCTACGAATCCTCGCAGCTGACCGCGCTGGTGTGCAATTCGTCAGGAATCTTCGGCGTGTATTCGATGCGCGAGGTCTTCGAGTTCGACAACTTCTGGGCGATCGGCTCGGGCCGCGATTTTGCGCTGGGCGCGATGTACGCAGTCTGGAAAACCAAGAAGAGCGCCGAGGAAATCGCCCGGCTTGGCGTGATGGCCGGCGCCGAGTACGACACCGGGACGGGCCTGCCGATGAACGTGGCCGCGGTCAAGCTGGTGCGGCGTCGCAAGTAGGCCGCGACCTGCGAACGATGGGCGGTGACGCGGACAAGACGCCGGGCGTGCGCGCCGACAAGTGGCTGTGGGCGGCGCGGTTTTTCAAGACCCGGCAGCTCGCGGTGGAAGCCATCGGCATGGGCCGGGTCGAGGTCAATGGCGAGCGCATCAAGCCGGCCAAGTCGCTCAAGGTCGGCGACCGGTTGTTGATTCGCCGGCCGCCGTTCGAAACGCACCTGGTGGTTCAGTTCCTGGGCGAACGGCGTGTGGCGGCATCCATCGCGCAGACCTACTACGCCGAAAGTGCCGAGAGCGCGGCGGCGCGCGCGGCGTTGGCCGCTGAACTCAAGGACATGCCGCCACCGCTGTTTCCCGGCCGCCCGACCAAGCGCGACCGGCGCCTGCTGGAACGCTGGCGCGAGGAAAACGACGAACGCGACTGCTAGGGCGAAGGCGGCGGCTTGGCCAATGAAAACGGGCACGCCGTGGCGTGCCCGTCCTGGCCGAACCCGGTGAGGCTCAGCGCTTCATCAGCGAGCCGAGCAGGTCGCCGATGACATTGCTGTCCTGGGGAACCTGGCCAGTCGGCGTGACTTGGTTGATCAATTCCGGCAGGACCTTGGCCAGCCCGCCAGCCACGTCGCCCTGGCCCAGGCCAAGCTGGCTGGC
>DASUDU010000264.1:0-4445 GCA_036275435.1 Usitatibacteraceae bacterium
CGCTGAAGGTGACCAACCTGTCGCCGGCACCGGTCACCATCAACCCGTTCTTCACGGTCACCGGCGCCGACTTCTCGATCGGTGCGCTGGTCAGCGGCTCGTGCACGGGCGGGTTGCAGCCCGACGCCAGCTGCATCGTGCCGCTGCGCTTCAACCCGGCATCACCCGGATTCAAGACCGGCTCGATGCAGCTGACAGCAAGCGACGGCCGGGCCTACAGCGTGGCGCTGGCCGGCTATGCCTACGGCGCGATCGGCATCACCGAGCAGGCCGCGGCTTCCGGATCGGCGCCGCTGTACATTGCCCGCGCCCCGGACGGCAATTACTGGTTCACCGTGCAGCCCCCGGCGCGACCCGACGGGGTGGCGCGGATGCGGCCCGATGGCGAGATCACCGAATATCCGATCAGCGACGCGGCAGGCGGAGCGTTCGACATCGCCGCCGGCAGCGACGGCAACATGTGGTTCACCATCCTCAATGCCGGCAAGATCGGACGCATTACGCCGGAAGGCGTTCTGACGGAATTCGCACTGCCCGATCCGGCCAGCCAGCCGCGTGGCATCGCGCTCGGCTCGGATGGCAACATGTGGTTCACCGAGATCGTCGGGCAGAGGATCGGGCGGATTGCACCGAACGGCACCATCACCGAATTCGCCGTTCCCTGGCAATCGACCCCGCGCGGGATCACCAGCGGGCCGGATGGCAATCTCTGGTTTACCGATTCGGGCGGGCTTTCGATCGGCCGTGTCAGCGTTGGCGGCCAATTCACGCGCTTTCAAATTCCTTGGGCCAGTGCCAGCGTGCGCGGCATCGCGCGCGGCGCCGATGGCAACCTGTGGTTCGCGGAAAACGCCGGCAACCGGATTGGGCGCATCACTCCCTCCGGCACGTTCACGGAATTCCCGATGCCGCGCGCCGGCACCAATCCGTTGCACATTGCCGCAGGCCCCGATGGCGCGATGTGGTTTACGGCCAACGGCGCCAACCGGGTCGGGCGCATCGACATTGCGACCGGCCAGGTCAGCGAATACCGCCTGCCGAGCGCCGGCAGCACGCCGATCGGCATCGTCGAGGGCAGCAACCGCCAGATGTGGGTTCCCGGCAATGCGTCCAGCAAGATCGCCAAGCTGTCGATTCCCGGCGTCTCCGGTGCCCATGTTTACTCGGACCTCTGGTGGTCCGGCCAGGCCGAAAACGGCTGGGGCATGACCATCAACCAGCACGGCAACACGCAGTTCATCGTCCTGTTCGTCTACGACAATGCCGGCAGGCCGGCGTGGTACGTGATGCCGGGCTGCGCATGGAATGCCGACTTCACGTCCTGCAACGGCCAGCTCTACAAGCCGCGCTCGGCGCCGCTCAACAACTACACGCCGGCGCAGTTCGCCGCCGGCTCGCCGGTGGGCACCATCACCTTGCAATACACGGGCGCCAGCACGGCGACGATCCAGTACGTCATCAACGGCGTTCCCGGACAGAAGTCGATCTCGCGGCAGGTATTCGGCACATCCGACAATACCCCGGGCCTTCAGGTGGGCGACATGTGGTGGGCCGGCACCACCCAGGATGGATGGGGCATTTCCATCACCCAGCAGTACCGCAACCTGTTTGCCGCCTGGTACACCTATGACGCGTCCGGCAACGTCACCTGGTTCGTCATGCCGGCCGGAACCTGGAGCGGCAACAGCTATGCCGGCAAGCTCTACTCGACCACCAGCAGCGCCTGGCTCGGTGTGCCGTACAACGCCGGCGCCTTCAATGCGCTGGAGGTCGGTACGTTGACGCTGAACTTCGCGTCCGCCAACAGCGGCTCGATGACCTACGCCTTCACCGCCGGGCCGTTCGCCGGCACGACGCAGACCAAGCCGCTCGAACGGCAACCGTTTTGACCATGCACAAGGGTTGCGAATTGTGCGAAGGCGTCGGCGGCACGCTGCTGCATCGCGCACCACACTGGCGGGTGGTGGAAGCCGGAGGCGAGGACGGGCAGCGTTTCCCGGGCTTCTGCCGCGTGATCTGGAATGCCCACGTTCGTGAAATGTCCGATCTGGCGCCTGCGGCGCAAGTGGAATTCATGGCCGCGGTGTTCGCCGTGGAAGCGGCGCTGCGCGCCAGCCTCACGCCGCAAAAAATGAACCTGGCCAGCCTGGGCAACCTGACCCCGCACCTGCATTGGCACGTCATTCCCCGGCTTCCCGGCGATCCGCTGTTCCCCAAGCCGATCTGGTCCGCTCCAGCCGTTTCGCAAGCCGGGGCCGGACTTGCTACACTAGGCGCGAGCGTCGGGCACCCGGCCTGGCGCGATGCGGTTCGCCGCGCGGCGCAAGCCGTCGCGCCTCAGCGGACCTGATGGGCCGGCTTGGCCGGCAGCTCCCGCGAATTTCCAAGGACGGATGGCGACTTCGACATCACCGGATTCCAGGCCGGGCGGCCTGTTTTTCAGCGACGCCCGGTCCTGCAAGGAATGGCTCAAGACCTTGCAGATCATCCACTACGCGACCGCGCAGCAGTCGATTCTCGACGCCCTGCGCATCCTCGCCAGCAACCGCGAGTTCGCACCGCTCGACCGCCTGACCTGCCTCGAACTGATGCGCGATAAGATCGCACTGCTGCTCGGCGAGCAGCGCGCGCGCTATGCCGGGAAAACCATCCCGTTGTCGCATGGCGACAGCAATGCCTGGCAGGTCTCGAATGCGCTGCTGCGCGAAATGGAAAACGGCTACGCGCGCTGCTGGGACGAGGCACGCGGCGAGGATGCGCCCATGCATGCGCACGCCGCGCTGATCCTGCAGCGCACCATCCGCTACATCGGCCTGCAGATGCTCATCGCCGGGTTCATCTACCGGCGCTTCGACACCGGGCTGTGGCTGCGCCTGCATACGCAGTGGGTGGAGGCGGAGTCGCGCGGGCTGCAGTCGCGCAGGATCAAGGACTCGATCGGCGCCATCGACGGCTATTCGAGCGTGCAGCAGGCCTACACCGCGGTGCTGCTGGGTCAGGCAGCCAATGTCTACGAACTGATGCCGCGCGAGATCGACTTTGTCGATGCGATCCTCAAGCGCTTCGGCCACAAGGTCGAGGTCATGCACGCGGGGATGCCGACGGCGCTCGGTTCGCAGTGCGTGGTCGATGTCCTGTCCAGCGACGGCGCGATCTTTGTCGCCAGCGCGGAGCCGGCCGACCACATCCGCGTGCTCAATCTCGATGAATTGTCGAAGTCGATGAAGCGGCGCCTGCGCAAGCTCGCCGACGGCGAGGATCCGCGCAACCTCGATCTGCCGCCGGAGTGGTCCGCGCCCGAGGCCGCGCGCCAGCTGGTCCGCCTGCACCGGCTCTGGTGCGAGGGCCTGGGCAGCCGGCCGCCCGGAACCATTCCGGCGGAAACATCGGCACAACTGGCCTTCGGCATCGCCGAAACGCACTTCTTCCTCTCCGGCAGCCTGTTCGAGCAACCCGACGTCAAGCGCGAACTGACCCGGCAGGAGCTCAACGACATCAAGATGTTCGGCAAGGTTTCCGAAGCGACCACGCGCGCGCGCTATGCCGAGTACAACTACGGGACCGAGACCTGGGGCATCGTCGACGAGAGCCGCGGCTCGTACCGGTTGCTGCGCCCGGCCAACTCCTCGCACGGCATGGCGATCGGCCGGCTGCTCGGCGTCAAGATCGGCAATCAGGACCATTTCTACCTGGGCTACGTCACGGGGCTGGTCGAGGAACTCGACGGCATGGTGTTCGCGACCGTCACCATGCTGCCCGGCAGGCCCGAAGCCATCGCCGTGCGCGGCCCGGAAAACCGCAACCGCGCCGGCACCTATGCGCAGGGATTCCGGCTAGCGCCGATGCCGGCATTGAGGGCCCCGGAGACCCTGGTGATCCCGAATGGCATGGCGCAGCAGGGCAAGGCCATCGACATCTTCCATCCCGGACATGGCAGCCCGAAACAGGTCAAGGTCCTTGATTTCACCGAGCGCGGGCTCGATTTCGACCGCGTCACGATCGACTGAGCGCGCGCACCCTCAGCGCGCCCGCCGCAACGCCTGGTAGGCCTCGATCCGCGGCTGCAGCGCCGAACGACGCTCGAGGCTCTGCGCGGGCCAAAGGCGTTCGCGCTCGTAGTATTGGGCAAAGGCCGGCGTGCCCGGCGGGATCACCACCCAAGGCTGCTTCGAGGCGGTGAAGATGTGCACGCCCGGCGGCAGCCGGTCCGGATCGTCGAGCGTTCCGACCCGCACGAAGCTGACCAACGGGCCCGCGCCGGCGTAATGGCTCCACAGCGCAATCCTGCACTTCGGGCAGCGGGCAATCACCTGGCCCGCGCCGCTGGCCGACGGCGTGTCGATCATTTCGGGCGCCCCGGCCAGCAAGGTCAGGCGGTCCGCCTCGATCATCGCGTTCAGCGCAAACGCGGCCCCGGATTCGCGCTGGCACCAGCGGCAATGGCA